>DASWEH010000600.1:0-4063 GCA_036394895.1 Anaerolineales bacterium | reverse complement strand
TCCTACGTGGATCAGGATGCAGGGGAGTGGCATTTCCACCACGCGACACCTTGAGATGAGACCAGCGCAGCAGTCCTGGTGACAAGCGAAGCACTACAGTCCCGAGTGCTTTTGGCGGGAGTCCTGGCAGCCTGTCGAGGTGCAGTGCATCGCGCGAAAAAAAAGCCAGGTTGAACCGCAACACCTGCCCTGGTACGGCTTAAGCCGCACGGTGCCAGGGAGAGCGCGAAGAACGCGAAGTTTTAAAGGTTTTCTTGGTGTTCTTCGCGGTAAAAAATGCCCGTCACTGCGGTTCTCCGACAAGCTCCTAGTGATAAAATAATATGCAATGAGGCATCAATGACATTTGATCCTGCGTTTTTTAGCAATCTCATCCTCGTTCTGACCGGCTTTGGTGGGGCATTCCTGGCGGCGCTATGGATTTCCCTTGTGATTTGGACATATCGTGATATCCGAACGCGCGCCCGCGATCCGTTGGTGCAGACGCTCGCGACGTTGCTTGTGGCTGTGCTCAATTTGCCGGGGGTATTGGTTTACCTGATTCTTCGTCCGCCGCGCACACTCGAAGAGGAATACCAGCGGACTCTCGAAGAAGAGGCCTTGCTCCAGGCGCTGGAAGATTTGCCTCTTTGTCCGGGCTGCGAGCGCCGCGTCAAAGATGACTGGCAGGTCTGCCCGAACTGTCATACCAAACTCAAAAAGAATTGTGAGAACTGCAACAGGCTTATGGAACTGCCCTGGAATATCTGTCCCTACTGTGGAACACCTGCGGCTGGAATGCGCCGTGATACTGCCACAAGCGTAGACGATGCCCTGCGTGGTTTGAAGTTGAACGATGAGCCTGGGGAAGTAAAGATCGAATAAATCTCAGAGTGACGACACAAGTCGTCACTTATTAATTCTGTTGGGAAACTATGAAAATCGAATCCATCACATTCCATCATATTTCTATGCCTCTCGTTGCGCCGTTCGAAACGTCCTTTGGGCGGGAGACGGATCGTCAGTGCGTTCTTATCACGTTGCAAGCTGATGGGCTGACCGGTTACGGCGAATGCGTCGCGACTCGCAACCCGGGCTATAACTACGAAACCGCAGGCACTGCCTGGCATATCCTCAAAGATTTTGTCGCGCCGCTGATTCTGGGACAAGATATCCTGGATGCGGAAGATTTTCAAAAGCGCGTCGAAGGGATTCGCGGTCATCATCTCGCCAAAGCCGGAGTGGAGATGGCGCTCTGGGACTTGCTCGGGAAGTGGGCTGGTAAGTCGCTCAAAGAAATGATCGGAGGCACTCGGGATAAAGTTGAGGTGGGAGTCTCTATTGGGATTCAAGAGTCAACTTCAGCTTTGGTACGAACGGTCCAGTCTTACTTGGAAAAAGGCTATCGGCGCGTCAAGATCAAGATCAAACCAGGCCGTGAAGTGGACGAGACCTGTGCAGTTCGAGGCGCATATTCCGATCTGCGCCTCCAAGTGGATGCGAACTCCGCTTATACCTTAGAGACTGCCGACGCGCTCAAGCCGCTCGATGAGCTGGATTTGCTGTTGATCGAACAGCCTTTGTTTGAAGACGATATTTGGGATCATCGCAAGTTGCAGGCGGAGCTCAAAACGCCGATTTGTTTGGATGAGAGCGTCATTACGCCGCGCCACGCGCGTTATGCCCTGGAGATGGAAGCCTGCAAGCTCATCAACATCAAGCCGGCGCGTGTGGCTGGGTTGAGTCAGGGGATCATGATCCATGATTATTGTCTCGCGCGGAATGTCCCGGTCTGGTGCGGAGGGATGTTGGAAACAGGCATAGGACGCGCCTCGAATTTGGCGATTGCCTCATTGCCTGGCTTCATTTTGCCAGGCGATATTTCCGCCTCGGATCGTTACTATCAGCACGATATTACAAACGAACGTTTTGTGTTGAACGACGATAGCACAATCGATGTGCCAACTGGTCATGGGTTGGGAATCACGATTGATGAAGAGGCATTGAAAGAATTCACACTCTCTGAAATTACGCTGAAAGCCGAATAGTATACCCTTCACGGTCACAAACTGCGCCTTTTTAAGCGGAAAGCGCAATTTGTGACCGGGGTATTATATAATCAGGGCGCCATGCCTAGGAAATCAGATGTCATTGCGAGGAGCCGATGGTTGAGTAGGTGGCGTTCTTCCACCATATCGAAACCTGAGGCGACGAAGCAACACCTGCACTGCACCGAACGCACGATTTGCTTAGCAAATCGGGTGCAAGTGTCTCCTCGCCTGCTAGTAATGATTGCGAGTCTATTCGCTTTATTGCTCGCCAGTTGTGCAACACAAGCCACATCAGTTTCTCTCCCCCAAATCAATCAAGAATCTATACCCGCAAAATCTTCTATTCAGATCATTACCTCCACACCGGCAGGCAAGTTTATTGGTGATGCTGTTCCATTGGCTTTACTTAAACAAGTGGAAGATCTAAATGTGCGCCTGGATATTTCAACTTCTCCAACGTCACAATCGAATGCGATGCAAATCCAATGGGTGTACGCGCTTGTTGCCCCGTTTCCAACTGTCACTGACGGTGTGACCATTGATGAATTAAAACTTGCCTGGACACAAGGCACGGCTCCCGCCTCTTTCAATGGGCATCCGCTCTTGATGGAAGAATCCACGTTTGCCGCGTTCGCTGCGCTCTGGGGCGAACCAACCGCTGGCTCAGTGCAAGTCATAGCGGCAGACCAATTGCTTGATGCGGCGTGGACTCAGATGCCCTCGTGGGCGATCATTCCATTTGAAGCGCTCGAGCCAAAATGGAAAGTATTGACGGTGGATGGTCAATCGCCAATCCGCAAGAAATTCGATATTTCAACTTATCCACTCGTTGCCTCTTTTACATTACAAAGTTCAGATAACTCTCAACTTTCTGACATCCCAGCTTCCAATTATGATCCATCCAAACTGACTACTATCATCATGACCGGCGTCACTGCCCTTGTCCGCGCTACCGCGCTGACGATGGAATTGAAGGGGACAACCTATCCCGGCGAAAAAATCCGTGACCTGATGCGTGAAGCTGACATCACGCACGTAAGCAACGAGATTCCATTCTTCACAGGCTGTACGTATCCCAAGCCCGATCAGGTTGCGCTTGTGTTCTGCAGCGATCCGAAGTATATGGATCTGCTCACGGATATTGGAACGGATGTGATCGAATTGACGGGTAATCACTTTGCGGATCGCGGCGCGGCGGGAATGCGGGAAACGATTGAGATCTACAAGAAAAATAAACTCCCGTATTTTGGCGGCGGCTTGGATTTGCAGGATTCGCTCAAGCCGGCCTTATTTGAAGTCAATGGCAATAAGATCGCATTCATCGGCTGCAATAAGCCGGATGTCGGTCGCTTCCCAACTGCAACCGATTATCAGCCTGGCGCGGCGCCGTGTAATTTCCCGTATCTCACAGGAAAGATTAATCAATTGAAGGCTCAGGGCTATGTGGTCATCTCGACCTTTCAGTGGAACGAAAGCTATGACTCACGTCCCAGCCCGCGGCAGATGGATGATTTCCGCTTGATGGCGGATTCCGGCGCCTCGATTGTCAGCGGCAGTCAGGCGCATTATGCCCAAATGATGGAGTTCTATGATGAGGCGTTCATCCATTACGGGCTTGGCAATTTGTTCTTCGATCAAATGGGTGATCAGGATTGGATGCCGAAGGGGATGCGCCGCGAATTCTTTGATCGCTATGTGATCTATGACGGGCATTTCATCAGCGCGGAATTGATTACGGCGATGCTTGAAGATTATTCACGTCCGCGCTTAATGACGGAGCAGGAACGTGCGGGTTTTTTGCAGGAATATTTTTATTACAGCGGATGGATTCCTTTCAATCCGACCCCACCTCCCACCATTACACCGACGTTGACACCGATGTCCATCCCAGCTCTTTCCGTAAATTCGAACCTGATTCCGTCAATTACAGCGACGCCTACGCCGTAATTTTTTGGAGTCCGCCAGCTAGCTGTCGATATGTGGGGAGCTTGCTCCCCGACTCCAAATTTGAAGCGCGATACAAAAAAAGGAGT
>DASWEH010000599.1:0-5791 GCA_036394895.1 Anaerolineales bacterium | reverse complement strand
ACATGGCTCCAGGGTGCGACAGAGGCACGGATACGAATAGAAGCAGGCTCGCGAATTTCGGTGGCGAGACTCCCTAGTTCATCTAATGATTCAACATTCTCAATGGGGATGACCGCGTTTGCCCAACCAGGTAAGGGATCGCCTGTATCCACATAGTGCGCCTCAGGTCCGATTTCGAGCGTGATCGGTTTGGATGGTAATGCTCCATTCGTGTTGATCGCGCGAACGGCAAATCCATCCATGGCAGAGGCATGATAATGTGGCGAGGAGATCTTCGCCCAAATTGGTTCGGCGGTCACGCGTCCCAGCACATTCTCATCGAGAGGGATTGATTCCATTCCAAGCACGCGCCATAAATCCGCGTCTTGAAGAGCCTGCTTCAACCGCGCTTGTGCTTCGGGTAGAGGAATATCGTGCAGATAAATGGACATGAACACCCGTTTTGACACAGAGTCAGGGAGACGCAGAGACAACCTTATTCATAAATCTCCGTGACTTTGTGTCTCAATGACTACGTCAGCACTTCCACATCGTGGGGGCCTGACTCCTTCAACCCTGCACCGGTCATTCGCACAAAGACTGCTTTCTGCTGAAGTTCTTCAACCGAGTGCGCGCCGCTATAACTCATCCCTGACTGCAATCCGCCAATAAGCTGCGTCAACACCTCACGCGCTCTTCCGCGATAGGGCACGGAGGCCTCGACTCCCTCCGCAACATAGTCCTCAATTTCTTCCTGAGTCAAATCATTGCCCTCGCGCTTATTCCGCTCGATGTTAGCATCCAGGGATGCCATCCCGCGCGAGGCTTTATAGCGGTGACCTTTGCGCGTCATGATGAGTCCGGGGCTTTCATCGGTGCCTGCAAGTAAACTGCCAATCATCGCGGTCTGCGCACCAGCCGCGATCGCTTTCGCCAAATCCCCGGGCTGACGAATCCCCCCATCCGCGATGATCGGGATTCCGTATTCACGGGCCGCGTCCGCACATTCCATGACCGCGGTCAACTGTGGAACCCCAGAACCCGCGACGATTCTGGTAATACAGATTGAGCCTGGCCCCACGCCAACCTTTACCGCGTCAACGCCCGCCTCGATTAATCGTTTCGTTCCATCCGCCGTGGCAACATTTCCACCGATGATCTGTGCCTCGGGAAACCTCTTACGAATGCTTTTGATCATCTCGATCTCGAGCTGCGAATCGCCATGTGCAATATCTACGACAATGCAATCCGCGCCCGCTTCAAGAACCGCTTCTACACGCCGCATTTCCTTATCGCGCACGCCCACTGCCGCACCGACAGACAAGCGCCCTTTTGCATCTTTCGTCGCTTTTGGGAATTGCGTGATCTTCATGATGTCTTTCAACGTTACAAGACCAACAACTTTACCGCCATCGGCGACCAAGGGCAATTTCTCCACGCGATATTCATGCAATAATTTCTCGGCTTGTTTTAAAGACGTGTCAGGCGGAGCAGTATGAACATCTTTTGACATGATGGCGGTGACCGGCTTATTTAGGTCATTTTCAAATAACAGATCGCGGGTGGAGACAATACCAATCAGTTTATCGTTTTCATCCAGGATCAAAATCCCACCCGTTCCGGTTTCATCCACCACGCGCTTCACATCGCCAACGGTATTGGATTCTTTCATCGTGATGGGCTTGTCCACAATGAACGATTCAGCTTTCTTCACGCGTTGGATTTGGCGGGCCTGCTCGGCAATCGTCATAAAGCGATGGATCATCCCAATCCCGCCCTCGCGCGCCATCGTGATCGCCATCTCGCTTTCAGTGACCACATCCATATTAGCAGAGACGATTGGCACTTGCAAAGCAATTTTCTTCGTGAGGCAACTTTTGGTCGAAAGGGTGCGCCGTGAGTCCACATCGGAATATTGCGGCACAAGCAACACATCATCATACGTCAAAGCCGTTTCAGGCAAAATTTTCATCGTTACTCCTCTTGATTTGGGTCGCCCGAATTATAATGCTTGATGATGGCTCTCCACGCGCTTTCTCCCCTGGATGGACGCTACGAAAACGAGATTTTGCCGCTTCGCGACTTCTTCTCGGAATTTGCCTATCTGCGTATGCGCACGCGCCTTGAACTGGACTATTTGTCTGCGCTTTTCAAAACGGGTATCTTCCCTGCTGATATATTGTCAGGCTACAAGCCTGACCTACAAGACTTTACCGATGAAGATGCGCTGAAGATCCAGGAATACGAAAAAACGACACGGCATGACGTCAAAGCGATTGAATATTTTTTGAGAGATAAATTTATGGAGTCGGAAACCAAGCTGTCCAATTCTCAGCAGCAAGCTGCTGGACTCCAAATTATCCCTTTCATCCACTTCGGCTTGACATCTGAAGACATCAACAACATCGCACAAGCGATTGCTCTCAAAGAGTCCCGCGATCAGGTTTTGCTCCCAGCCTTGGATGTTCTGATCAGCTCCTTACATGATTTCGCAACGAAATATCGCGCTCTGCCCCTCCTCGCACGGACTCATGGTCAGCCTGCGGTGCCGACGACCCTGGGAAAAGAAATTGCTGTCTATCTGGTGCGTCTCACCCAATGCCGCGATGAAATCGCAAATCACAAATTCGAGGCAAAATTAACGGGCGCAGTTGGCAACCTCAACGCATTGCAAGCCGCCGTCCCACAAGTAGATTGGCTTTCCTTCAGCAAGGAATTTATCCAAAGTCTTGATTTGGAACCAAACCTTGTCACCACTCAAATCTTGCCTTATGACAATTGGGTTCGCTACTTTGATTCCGTCAAACTGACTAATACCATCCTTATTGATTACACGCAAGACATGTGGAGATATATCAGTGATGGGATTCTTAAACAAAAGGTGGTGGAAGGAGAAATCGGTTCTTCGACAATGCCGCAGAAAGTGAATCCGATTGACTTCGAAAACGCAGAGGGAAATCTCGGCATTGCAAATGCGCTGCTCACCCACTATGGACAAAAATTACCGGTCTCGCGCTTGCAACGTGATCTCTCTGACTCTACTGTGCGAAGGACATTTGGTGTTGCCCTGGGGCATACACTCCTTGCATGGAATAACGTCACACGTGGTATGAGTCGGCTTGATGCGGATGAAGAAAAAATAAAGACTGAGCTAAACGAACATTGGGAGATTGTCAGCGAGGGTGCGCAGACGATCCTCCGCGCGGCTGGAAGAAGCGACGCATACGAGTCGCTTAAATCCCAGACGCGAGGACGCGTATTAAACGAGAGCAGTTATCGGCTTTGGGTTGAAGCATTGGATGTGGATGAGGAAACGCGCGCCCGCTTAATAGGTTTGTCGCCTGAATCGTATGTCGGTCTCGCGGTCCAAATCGTTGATGAAGTTCTGAAGGGTGAAGACAAGTAGACAGGTAAAGAAGGAGACGAAATGAGCGTCACAGCAGTGATCGGTTCACAATGGGGTGATGAAGGCAAAGGCAAGGTGGTGGATTATCTATCCGAGCAGGCAGATTATGTGGCAAGGTTCAACGGCGGGAATAACGCGGGTCATACAGTGATCAACAAGTTTGGGACGTTTAAGATCCATCTGGTGCCTTCGGGAATTTTCGCGCAAAATACTGTCGGACTGATCGGTGGCGGTGTCGTGATTGACCCTGCAGTGCTGCTCGAAGAAATTGACATATTGAACAAGGCGGGTGTGGGCGTGGAGGGACGTTTGTGGATTTCGCCGCGCTCGCATCTGATCATGCCTTATCACAAAATATTGGATGGCTTGTATGAGGAAGCCAAAGGTGCGGGTGCAACAGGAACGACGCGCCGCGGGATTGGTCCTGTGTTCGCCGATAAAGTCAGCTATAACGGAATCCGGTGGAGCGATTTTGCAAGTGAGATGTTCGAGGCGCGTTTGAAAGTGCAACTCGAGCTGAAGAACAAAATCATTGTGGCATTGGGTGGAGAGTCACTCAGGTATGAAGAAGTGCGTGATCAATATGGTGAATATTACGCGCGCCTACGACCCTACATTCGTGAGTTATTTGGCATGGTTCAAGAGGGATTGAAGACAAACAAGAACTTTTTGCTAGAGCAAGCCATGGGAACCTTTCTGGATACCGATTGGGGAACGTATCCATTTGTGACTGCTTCGACGACGATTCCCTCCGCAGCCTCAGCAGGGCTTGGAATCCCACCCCGTTATATTACAAATGTGGTTGGTGTGACAAAGGCATACACAACTCGCGTCGGTGCAGGACCATTACCCACCGAAATCCAGGATGTGGACAGTGATGTATATAAAAGATTTGCTGAAACCGCCGCAACGACGGGACGCACGCGTCGAGTCGGCTGGCTGGATCTCGAGATCGTGCGAACGGCTATCCAATTGAGTGGTGTGACCGAACTGTGTTTGACAAAGCTGGATATCTTGAGTGGACTCGATGAAATTCAAGTTTGCACTGGCTATAAGCTCAACGGACAGTCTGTTCGATATGCAGATGTGGATGCGTACGGATTGGATGAAGTGGAAATTGAGTACAAAACTGTTAAAGGCTGGCAAGAAGATATTAGCCAGGCGCGCTCATTTGAGGAGCTGCCAGCCAGTGCACAAAGCTACGTGAAAATGATCGAAGAGGCCGCGGAAGTCCCTGTGAGGTGGATTGGGGTGGGTCCTGAGCGAGGGGCAACGATTAGAAGGTAAGTCGTAAATGTTCAATTGAAGAGATGAAAAGTCCCCACCGTATGGTGGGGACTTTTTCTATTTTGCTGTAGACAATTCGGGTTTATAACAATTGTATTTGTAGCCTGAATTAAAAACAGCTTTTGAATTTTGAGCAAGCATAATGAGAAAGTTATTTTCAAATTTACCCCATATATTCAAGCTAAGCTATGAGGGCTGGAAGGAAGATAAAGCATCCCGTTTATCAGCTGCCCTGGCTTACTATACGATTTTTTCCCTAGCTCCCTTGCTGATGATTGTAATTGCTGTCACGGGCCTTTTCTGGCAACAGCAAGCTGTGCAAGAACAAGTCATGAGCCAAATTCGAGGCCTGGTTGGCGTGGAGGGCGCAAGATTCGTTTCAGATTTGCTCACCAGCGCCAGCAATCCTGCGAGAGGGATTATCGCCACTATCATTGGCATCATCACTCTGATATTGGGTGCGCTGGGTGTTTTCAACGAGCTTCACAATGCCCTCAATACTATTTGGGAGGTCAAAGAGGAAGAGACGAAGGGTTTTCTTCAGTCTGTCAAAAAAATCATCTTTGACCGTTTTCTTTCCTTCACTATGATTTTGGGAATCGGGTTCCTTTTGCTGGTGTCGCTTGTGATCAGTGCAGGTCTCTCTGCGGTTCAACAAACCTTAGGCAATGCGTTTCCTCTTTCTGAATTGATTTGGCAAATGATCAATTTGGTGGTTTCGATCGGTGTGACCACGATCTTATTTGCGCTGATTTATAAATTCCTGCCAGATGCCGAGATCGCCTGGCGCGACGTCTGGCTGGGTGCTTTTGTGACTGCGGTGTTATTTTCATTAGGCAAACTTTTGATCGGAATTTACCTGGGAAATAGCGCGGTCGCCTCTGCCTTTGGCGCAGCAGGTTCATTAGTTTTGTTGCTGGTCTTGATTTACTACTCCGCTCAAATCCTGTTCCTGGGTGCGGAATTCACGCAAGTTTATGCCAACAATTATGGATCAAAAATTCTCCCGGAGGGTGAGGAAGCGGCTTCCCAATCGGGCAGGACTGCGCAACCTGGACGAAAAACAACGAAGGAATTTCGGCCACAACTTGCGATCCCTGCCGCATCTGCGATTACAAC
>DASWEH010000598.1:0-3428 GCA_036394895.1 Anaerolineales bacterium | reverse complement strand
CCCAGCTGATGGCACTACTGATCTCTCGACATTCCCCAAGTTCCTGCTGCTTGCTAGCGAAAGTACTGCAAAATGGCATGAGTTTGGGATGGAATGGAAAGAGCACGTAGCTTTCCTCGCCCCTATTGCCGCAACCGTCGTCGCCTTTGTCGTCAGCTACTACGGTCCGCAACTTGCCAAGAAGGTTGGTGAACGCCGCGCAGTGATGATCTTCTTCATCTTCGCCTTCGTCGCCACCGCAATCGCTGGCATGTTCGGCGCTTTTATCACCAAAGCCGCTGCAGTCCGCTAAACTCCTGCACTATCTAAAAAGGAAAATAATCATGGCAACGTTAGCTAAAGATTTTACTGAGAAAGTCAATGGACCCGTATCCGCCGCCCTGCTCGCAGGTGGAATTGGCTGTGCCGCAATGGGTCTCATCACCCTGATCCAGGAAGTGAATGACAAATCTGCCTTTGCGAAGAGCCTGGTCTGGAACAAAGGCGTTGGTGCACTCTCTGGCAAATCCATGTGGGCGATCATTATCTTCTTCGTCGCCTGGGCCATCCTGCACTACGTCTGGAAAGACAAGGAGACCGATTTTGCCCGCATTTCCTCCATCGCGATCGCATTGTTGGTGGTTGGCTTGCTTGGCACCTTCCCTCCTGTTTGGGGATTGTTCAAGTAAAAAATCAATGTCCAATAAAACTCCCGCACGATTTGCTTGGCAAATCGTGCGGGAGTTTTCTATTCTTTTCCCATACGCTCGAACAGATGATGTTCCACCGCATAAATTGCCAGTTCAATGCGGTTATTGAGATGTAGTTTTTCGAATATCGTACCAATATAATTCCCCACCGTTTTTTCGCTTAGATTTAGGATCTTCCCGATCTGCGCATTCGTCTTGCCGCGCGCTACGTGAACGAGTACATCCATCTCACGGTCTGACAAATCGCGGAATGCATCCTCTTCTGTTTTTCGATCCAGTTCACGGACGCGTGAAAGTAGCTTTGCCGTTGTAGAGGGATCGATCAATGCTTCGCCTCTCGCCGCAGCCTGAATCGCTCTTAACAGTTCTTCATTTCCAACTTGCTTTAATACATACCCAACAGCTCCTGCACTGATCGCTCGAATCACCAAATCATCATCTGCAAATGAAGTAAGCATGACTACTTTGCTATCGGGAAAACGGTTTGTGACTTGGCGTGTGGCTTCTATGCCACCCTCGCCCGGCAAACGGATATCCATCAGGACCACATCCGGTTTCAACTTTTCCACTGAGCGCACGGCCTCTGCCGCTGTGCTTGCTTCCCCCACAACTTCCATATCGGGTTGGTCATTTAATAAAGTCATCAATCCCAACCGTACAATGGCGTGATCATCTACCAGTAAAATACGAGTCTTTGCCATAATCAATCTGTCCACGGAATTTCGAGTGTGATCATCGTGCCTTTATTGGACGGTTCTGAGAAACGCAAATCTCCGTTCAACAGCCGCGCACGGTCACGCATATTCCGCAGACCATAACCGGGTTGAACATTGGGCGTAATCCCGGTGCCATCATCTTTGATCGAAATCTTCAATTGTTCGCCGTAGTCCTGAGCCTGTATATTCACGGTTCGAGCGTTGGCATGGCGCACAATATTCGCCATGGCTTCATTGACAATCGCAAACACGTGGCGGGCACGTATAGGAGAAAGTGTTTTCTCATCGGGCAATTTCAAATCCAACGAAATCTTAACCAGCGTATTGTAATGAGGGTCTTGAGATAAACGTTGAAGCATTTGAACAAGAGTCACATCCGAAGAAGCCCCATCGGAACGATGTAACTCAGCCAGATTATGCCTCAGGTCGGCAATTGCATCATTCAATACCACTACTGCTCGTTCCAGGCGCGAGCCGAGGTCGCTTTTCGATTCTGTCAGCCGCGCGGCCGATTCAACCAGTAATCCCGCCGTATACACTTTTTGAATTGCGCCGTCATGCAATTCGCGTGCCAACCGTTCATGTTCTGCGTTGATGATTTGTTGTTGTTCCAGTTCTTCGATCTTTCGTTGAGTTTCCAGGGTAAAGATTTCCAATGAGCGAATGACGGCAACGGCGATCACAATGCTAATCAAGGTTCTGAAAATGATCGGGGGTATTCCGATTGCCTGCTCAAAGGTCTGTACGTTCAAAACATCCCCAGGGAAAAAATCTACCGGAGGAGGAATCAGCCCGCCCAAAACTGCATAGACCCCAAGTGAAACACCCGCGACCCGCAACGTGTTGTAGATGTCCGGGACATTGAGGGGCAGGATGCGTTTGATGGCATGCACACGTAATCCATAGGCCGCCAGCAAACCACCTGGAAAACCAATAAAATATCGTGCCAGTGCATTCGCGGAGTGATGCCATCTTTCAAGATTAGGCTGCAAGGGCAGGAGCAGAAAAAAAGTAACAAATATCCACGCGACAAACAAGCCTGCCGGAACTCCTTCTAACCAGCGTGCCAAATTAAACGGACTCAACACGGAAACGCCAAACTTGAAAAGGCACGCGAAGGATGCTGACAATAAAATAAGCTGGATGACCCACAACAGTTTAATCAGGGTTGGGGACATGTAGTGTGCTTGAATAGGAATAAAAAGATCGCCCCACTCATTGAAAGCATGCGTGATGCCGAATGCTGCCAGCCAGCGTAAGCTACGTGCCAATTCCAGTTGGGAGGATTGTTGTACCTGAAGGATGATGGCGAATCCGAGAATAAAAAATCCCAATCCATAAACAAACAGGATAATCTGACGGTTGAGATCGAAAAAGTCATGAAGTGAAATCATCGAATTTACGACTTGTTGGGATCATGGTCACTGGCTTGGAGTATAACTCACTGGGTTCGGACGTGCTCCGCAAAAACAGACTTGATGAAATCTACATTTTAGGAGAAGTATTAATCGAAAAGTGTATGGCTTTTTTCCATAACATGTTCATATACAATTCCCCACCTTTGAGTTCATCCAGCATTTGATCGAGACGCTTTTTTCGTGTCTTCTCCAATTTCGCGCGGGTGACGCAAAGCGAGCCAATATAATCATTCTGCTGGTATGGTGAGCGAGCGCGATAGGCATCCATCAGTCCATTCTTATTGAGCGCATCGCGAATAAAATCAGGCATCGGGTAACGTGGACGGGAAGGCATGATTCTCTCCTTTCAAGCTAAGATCGAGCCTCACTCTGATAAATAAGAGCTGACATTCCCAATGACGTTTCCGTCCGCATCTGTTTTGAGTAATCCCTTGCTCGTATCCAGCAAAACCAGCGGATTTCCCCATGGATCTTCGACGACCACACAACGCCCAATCTGGATATCGAACGGCGGAACGATCACCCGGCCGCCCGCCTGTTCGATCAATTCCGTGGCTGCATCTGCCGAATCGACCAGGAGATCTACTTCCTGCCTTTGGTCTTCT
>DASWEH010000597.1:0-4240 GCA_036394895.1 Anaerolineales bacterium | reverse complement strand
ACAATCTGACCAATAAATACGATCCCTGCCAGCATAGCGGCAAACAGCGCGCCTCTTGCGCCCCAAATACGAACCTTCCCTGTAAAATGTTCGAGGATATGTTTGCGGACGGCCAATCCCATCATCATAATAGGCATGAATACTCCCACGCCATAGAAAGGGACTGCGACACTGGTTTGTCCACGCACGAGCAACATAATTAGCACTGAGACGCCAAAGGTGATTGTCACCGAGCGGGTGAACGTGCCACGCGGATCGCGATAGATGATGATTTCCGGGATTTCCCCAATCGCCACATCGCGCCATTCAGTGGCTTGTGCATCCTGAAACGCAGTCATAGAGGCTGCCGCTAGCATCAGCACTGCCAATATTTGGTAAGCCCAGAAGAGAATAACGCCGCCAGGAATTTGCGAAAAGCCAATAAAAGCCAGGTTGCCAATTAATGTGCGTCCAAGCGTCCCATCGAAAACGTTGAACCGTAGCGAGAAGTAAGTCAGAAAAAGAGTGGTCAACCCGCCGTAGAACAGAAAGGATGTCTGTACAAAGCGGCCAATTCCAGACTTACCACTATAGAAGCCCCACAGTTTTTTCCAGCGTGGCATGTGTTTCTTGCCCCACTTTACAAGAGCCACGTCTTCATTGATAAAGAATTGAACACCATTGGAAACCGCCTCCAAGCCTGTGAGTGCAACCATGCCTTTCATAGAAGCTGTCAACATGTGGAGAAATGCCTGGGCAAGTGAGACAGAATGGGTGGTTTCCACTGCTTGAGGAGTAACACCTTTAAAATGCGCGATCATCAAACCAATCGCCATTGTAAGGGTCAAAAACAGGAAAACACCCAACATTGTGAACACTACGCGCGAAGACTCTCCGCGTCCGCGGATTGTCAGGAACCACGTCACCGCCGCAAGTGCCGCGCCAATTGCGAAGTGCCAGATCCAGTTGGCATCATAAGCATTGATAATGGACAGAAGTTGGTCACCGCCTGAAAGCGCTGAAACCACAATCGTAAGCACGTAATCCTGGATCAATGTGACAGCTACGATTAGACTTAAGGTTGGCTTCAGGTAGCGCATCGAGGCAGTGTAGGAGCCGCCGCCTTCGTTGAACGGTCCAAGCGAATACATATAAAGTATGCCAAAGACAAAGTTGGCAAAGGCGATGATCGTGACTGCGATGTAACCATACTTTTGCAAACCATAAGGATGCAATGCGCTCATCATTTCGCCAGTGGCATAGTAGTATGATGTGAAATAGTCCACACCAAACAAGGCAATCGCCGCCAGCACGCCAATCTGTCCAGCGCCATGAATGTGAGCATCCTCCTGCTTTTCCTTAGGCGCGGCTCGCAGGGAAACAATTACAACAATAATTAATAGAGCAATGGAGAATAACATGTCGAATACCTTGCTTGAACGTTATGCGGTTTCAAATGCCTGTTCGAGAAGATCGAGCAGACAAAGTAAATGTTTGCGGGTGGAGGGGTTGTAGCGCGTGTCCTGACTAACTTTCACTTCCTCCTGTCGAACCGCGCGCACAACAAAAGCGGGGACGAACATGATCCGCCCTGAAGGAATGACTTCGAAATTCGAAGTATCGATCTTCAATTCCTGGTCATCGAAATAGGGGAGGCTAAGACGCAGCCCACGGTTCAAACTGCCAGATGCAGCGCGTTCCTTGATTCGTTCAATGATTTCCTTTACCTGGTACATCGCCAGCGCGCGGCCCTGATTGATGAGTTGCCCCAACATGCCGTACCGTTTTTTGGCATATTCATCGTCGGCGGAAATATAGGGAGCCAGCGCGATGGCGAGGAACAGCACTTCCATAAATCTCTGCATGGATTTGATTTGAGCATTCGCCTCGTCAACGGACTTGACCAGCATTTTTCCGCTCTGGTCGAAGGCTACCCATTGCGGCAGGAAAAACTGGCGGGCATATGGCACAAAAGGCACGAGTAAATCGCCGCGTCCCTCTTCGGTTGTGCCTTCTTCTGCAATTGCATCTGTTGAGGCAGTGATCGCAGACTCGGGTTCCAGTTCGTCAATTTCAGGAATGGAAGGAATCGTTTCCCCATCATCTGCTAGTTTGTATATTACATTTCGCCCGGCCGGAAGCATTTGATAAACCATATGCATGACCGTGGCATGTCGCAGTAAACTTGCCGCAACCGATACCGCCCGATCAGGTGATTGTTCGAGTTCTACAAACGCATGCCGCAGTTCCCTGTAAAGTTCCACTTTGCGGAAGCGGTTCATGAAACTTCCCGCGGAGCGTGTCCGCTGATTTTGCGGAATAGTTACCAGCGCAGGCTGGTCTACATCCTCCAGAGTGCAAACCACGCGGTCGGGGAGCGAAAAGCCTACCTGCGAATCACGGTCAACGATTGCCTGCGCAATCTGCTTCCCTTGGGTTTCCAGAAAGCGTTGGATGATGGCAGGCTGAGCAGAAAATAAAGATTGCTGACGCGCGTAATCTTCCGCCAGTCGCTCTGCTAAAAATTTTGGATTTGTTTCTAACATTCTTAACCTTTTCGAAATGATTGAAAAACTATTCAGGATAAAGACAGCCCTATTGACACACTCATTTGTTCCGCGCCGCGAACAGAAGCATGTCCCACTTCTTGGCGCGACACAGATTCATTAATCAAGAGCAAAATAATAGGCAGCATTGAAATCTTCAAGAAATTGTGATGGAAATGGATTAACTGAATAAGCTGTTCCAACCCCAGATGAGCCAGGCTTCCCCAATCACCGATAGGATCAGCAGGGTCGTTTGCGCCCAGTCCTGCGATAGCGATGTAATTCGAATTTGCAGAAGGGCAGAACCTGCGATGATCCCAATTGAACCTGTCCACACCATGATTTGTGAGAGCCAATTTGATCGTGAAGGATTTTGAGGAGTGAGTCCAGAAAGGATATATACAGGCGCCTTTATGTTCGACTGAAGGATTTGATTCAATGGCCTGTGAAACAGCCCAGTGCGTTGTTCTGCAAAACAGACAATCGTATCGCCTGGTTGAACATTGTGTTTCGCGACCCCTACCCAGTTCATTCCAATTTCAACTTTTGCTTCTACGCAGACTCTTCCATCTCGTATCAATGCAGCCATGGTGATTAGCCCACGTCGAATGCTGGGTTCTTCTGACAGATCTTTGCACAGACCAATGAGCTGTATCGGCATACCTGTCGTGATTGCAAGTTTCCAGATCTGCTTCGTCGCGATTGCGTAATCTGCATCGGCGGGGATCAGGACGATGAGACGGCTGGCCGCCTCGAGGCCCGCGTTGACCGGAATAATTTCCTCAGCCAGTTGAACGCCCGAGAAATTCGGTTGATAGGTTAGGGATGGATGCTGTACATCAAGTTTGTTCATGTCACCTCACAGTTGATTGCATCTTAACCAGTGGGCATAAAACGGTGACAAAGAAATCATTCGATTGCATAAAGAACAAATAAAAATCGCCTCAAATTGAGGCGATTAAGAAAAACGTCACTAACGAATCAGTGACAAATATTATGCTATTTCTTTAATGGGAGTCCAAAGTCTCCTGACATTGGAAGCAGGTCTATCAAAGTCTGGTCCCACAGGGATGCTTCGCAAAGACTTTGGACTCCCTATTATTCATCCGCGATGAAGCGATAACCGATGCCAGGCTCAGTAAGAATATATTGCGGGCTCTCAGGATCGACTTCGAGTTTTTTACGTAACTGGCGCATGTAGACACGTAGATATTCTGTGTGATCTGCATCTGCTGCTCCCCATACATGAGTAAGAATACTTTGGTGTGTCAGCACACGCCCATGGTTCGCCGCGAGATAATCAAGAAGTTTGTGTTCGGTACAGGTGAGTTTGACTTCTTCTTCGCCGTGTTTGACGATGTGCCAGGCAAGGTCAATCGTAATGAGTCCAGCCTTGACCACTTTACTTTGTTCACCCTTTCTGCTTGCAGAATGGCGTAATGCCAGGCGTATCCGCGCCAATAATTCCTCAATGCCAAATGGTTTGGTAAGATAATCGTCCGCGCCCATATCGAGGGCAGCCACTTTGTCGCGCTCGCTGTCCCGGACGGAGAGAATGATGATGGGGGTCTGCGTCCATTCTCGCAATCGCTGACAGACTTCAACACCATCCATGTCAGGCAGGCCCAAATCAAGAATGACCAGATCCGGTTCATTTGCCGCAGCTAATGCGAGTCCTTCTTCGCCTCGACTCGCCGTGGTCACTCGGAACTGCT
>DASWEH010000596.1:0-3625 GCA_036394895.1 Anaerolineales bacterium | reverse complement strand
GACAGACTTTACCACTTCAGCGAGTGGCCCACGCTTTATGCCTGATTCGTACGGGATCATTGTCTCGATAGAACGCAACGATGCTGACCAGTTACTACTTACCGATATCGATGGCTGCTGGCCCCGAGCCCTGACCACTGACACCATCGGCGATCACTGGGACCCGCGTCCTTCTCCGGATGGAAGATTTATTGTCTACACCCTACGCCGCTTCGATGATTTGAATCGGCTTGATATCGTTCTACTCGAAATCGAAACCAGCAAATCCATCACGCTCTACGGGAAACCATCCACGCGGGCATTATCGGCGAAATGGTCTCCCGATGGGCAATGGGTTGCCTTCATCGCCCAGGAAACGGAGCGCGACGATATTTATCTTGTCAGACCCAACGGTGAAAGCTTACATCAATTCACCAATACAGGACACGATGTCTTTCAGTTTGAATGGTCGCCTAACGGGAAACAACTTGTTGTCATCTTTAATCGAAATGGAGCATTCGACTTGAGTCTCGTTGAGGTGGAAACAGGATTAGTCACTGATTTGCGAAGCGGAACTGGCGCACATTCCAATCCGAATTGGTCACAGGATGGATCATTTATCACATTCGAATATGAGAGTCCACTCCTGCCACCTGATCTCTATCGAATGGATCTAGCCAGTAAACAAGTCACACAACTGACATTCTCGAATCCGCCTGCTCTGCAAAAGAACAAAAAGGTTCTTCCAGAGATCGTCAGTTACAAAAGCTATGATGGCTTGGAAATCCCTGCGTTTTTATATCGCCCTGAAAAGTCAAATGGCGCTGCGATTTTGTATCCACATGGGGGACCCAAAGATCAATATGGATATTTTTGGGATGATCTTGCACAATACTTCACAGCCAAAGGATACATATATCTTGCGCCAAATTACCGCGGCTCAACTGGCTATGGCAAAGGATTCGAGCGCGCCAATTACAATGACTGGGGCGTGGGCGATACGCAGGATTGTCTGCACGGAGCCAAATTCCTGCACAACTTCAAGGAGCTCCGCCCTGAAAGCATCGGTATCGCAGGTGGAAGTTATGGCGGCTACATCACGATGTGTGCGTTGTCACGTGATCCCGAATATCTTTTTGCCTGCGGCGTCTCGAAATATGGGGATTCGAATTTGGTCAGTTCCTGGGCATTGTGCGAAAAACGTCTGCGCCTTTATACAGAAATATTTTTGGGACATCCGGCTTCAAATACTACTTTCTATTTAAAAGGCTCACCTATCACCGATGTCAAGAATGTTCAAAAGCCTATGTTGATCCTGCACGGATTGCTCGATACGATTGTTCCACCCGAATCCTCTGAAGAATGGGTAGAAGCATTGAAGCGGTATGACAAAGTCTTTGAATACAAAACCTATGGTGACGAACCGCATGGATTCCTGCGGCGGGAAAATCTCCAGGATGTTTATGAACGCATGGAACAATTCCTGGACTGGTATCTGTTACCGAGTTGGTAAAGTACGCCCCTGAGTTTGCGCTGTTTTCTGTTTAAACAAATAATTATAGGAATATTCCTTAGTGATATATTGGCTATACGCAAATTATTAAGTTCGGTGGAGGTTTCCAATGACGGATTTCTTCAATTATGATGAGATGGCCTGGGACGCGGTTGCTGAGCTGCCGCGTGATACACCGCTTGTTTTGCCCCTCGGCTCAGGTTATGACCTTGATCTACTTGCCAGCCAATTGAGCAGCCCACCCCGAATCGGCCTCCTACCAGCGTTCCCATTCGGTTGGCGCGGCAGCGGACTCGAAATCCCTGAACCGATTTTTATTCCATATATTTCAAACCTGTTGGATAGCCTGCGCGATGACGGCTTTTCTCGCGTCTATTGTCTTGCACCTGCCGGAATCGATCCACAATCGTTTTTTATTCAGACGCTCTCTTCATCCTACTTGCGTCTTCCACACGTAACACATGATTCACAAAATTTTCAAATCCCGCCCGATTCAGAACGCGGCAAAGTGATCCTAATCCCTATCGGGCATACTGAACAACATGGCTATCACCTGCCCCTCTCGGTGGATACCATCATCATAGAAGCTATTGCAAAAGGTACTGTCAACATATTGCCTACGCGCAGTTTTATATTACCTGTCATGCCGTATGGAGTTAGTACTCATCGCTCCTCGTTCGTAGCAACGATGAATGCAGGTGGACGTGCCTTCGAAGATTTCTGGCTGGCAGTGATCGATATCCTTGTGGCGCGCGGCTTTGATCGCTTTTATCTGATGAGCGGACATGGCGGCAATACATCATTTCTCGTTAATATCGTGAAATATGCAGGCGAACGCCATCGCCGGATTTTCTGCGCAACAACCTGGCTTCACACCTCAGGCAGAATCGGCGCGGAGGTATTACCAAAATATCGTACATCGGCAATCGGCGGGATGGGTCATGCGTGTGAGTTAGAAACATCGTATCTGCTTCATTTGCGCCCTGATCTATGCCACATGGAACGCGTGGTCGATGAGACCGATTTCGTCGCGACACCCGATTACTACATGGACTGGATCGAAGGAGGCTCTCTCGTTGCGAATCCGCCCTGGGATGACGATACGAAAACGGGCGCGTATGGCGCAGGGAGTCATGGGACCCCCGAGAAGGGTCGGTTATGGCTCGAAGCTGCCATCCAGGAAAAAGCCGACCACGTGAATCAAATCCATGAACAGCATGAACGCCGCGAAAAGCGGAGGAATGAAGGTTACGGATTGTGGGGAAAGTTCAAGGAAGGTTGAGCCACTCTACCGTGGATAATATTTGCAGATTTACGGAAAACAGCGGGTTGTAAAGAATGCGATAGGTCGCGTCAGCTCGCTCCACAAGAATAACGGTCCGTGTCCCTTGATCCCATCCAAATGTATATTCGTAGGCGGGCAGAGACGCGCAAAGCGTTGCTTTTAATTCCGTGATTGCCAACCCGGGAAACTGATTCGGAAGATATTCTTTATGTCGCTGATATTCAGACTCTGCCGTGAGCAAATTATATTTGCTGACCTCGAAATACACTTCTCGACTATTCGGTGAAAGGATATGAACTCGAAGCATTCCATCCTGTTGAGTCTCCATCCGATCAACAGGCTCACCATCCGTCGCTAACCTTGGATATTTTAACTGCAGTGCAAATCGAGGATCACGAAATTGCTGCCAGTTTTCTATTTGGAATAGTATACAGCCAATCAGCCCAACGGGCGCCCGTTGGGCTGATCATTACTTGACAGCTCTCTGCTTTTCCCACAAACGCCGGTCTTCTTTGTTCTCAGCATCTAAATCGCGTGGGTCGACCTTGACAATTCTGTGACCATGTGAGGTCCATAGCTCGGAGGCAAGTTTGCGCGGATTCGAGCGGATCCCTTGCGAATTAAAATACTGGCAGATGCGAGTCACATCCCGCAGGAAAATTGTCCAAGCGGCTGGATTGGCTTCCGGCGGAACGACCTGGGGAAAATCGATCAGCGTGATGTCGCCATCCCAGTAAAGGATGTTATACGCGGACAGGTCGCCGTGGATCCGCTGGTTGGACAGAAGCAGATCAATGTTCCGAATGACTCGCTCAAAAAGAGGTTGCACTTCGCCGGCGTCGAGAGAC
>DASWEH010000595.1:0-6851 GCA_036394895.1 Anaerolineales bacterium | reverse complement strand
AAGGGTTTGCGTAGCAGTGGGTGTATTTGCATCTAGTGTAGACGATGGCGTAAACGTCAGTGAGGGTGTGACTGTGGTATTCGAAACCGCGATATCCACAAACCAGGGCTCATTCGCCTGCCCGCCAGCGCCGAAGAGCGTTCCACTGGTATTCTTGAACATCCAATAGCCGCGATAGGATCCCGCGACGGAAGGCGCCGTCAGGTTGAGCGAAAGATCGACCATCTGCCCGGGGGAAACATTCATAGGGAAGCTAACGGAGGCAGGCGCACCCATTTGCTCGCCGCTGAAAAACATCATTTGATAAGAAGTCGTCCAAACACAAGAACCAACATTCTTCAAACGCCACGTTTTGATGAATTGCGCGCCCGGAGCCATCATAGTTCCAGGGGGCACATTGATATCGGCAATAAATTCAGCGCTATCACAGAAGCCAGTGACTGACGTAGGAGTGGGTGCAAGAACAATCACGTTATTACCAGTGGACGCAATACTTGTCAGCGCGCTGTTCCCATTCGAGACACGTGCCTGACATTCCATGGGTGATTGACCTGCTTGAAGACCTCTGACATTAAATGTCATGACCGTACCACTGTTCGTTGCTTTATTGCCCTCGGTACCGGCAATGGCTACGATAAAACGATCATACTGCGGACTTTTGATCGCGATCGCCGGATCAGCGCCAAAGAGATTAGCAACGAGGATGTCGCTTGCTTCCACCAAATTTGGATAGTAACTACAGGTCAGTTCTATGCTGACGTAGCCTTCGGCAGGCACATTATCCAGACGGACCGTCACGATCGCAGTTCCGCCTATATTGATACTTGATGGGCTAACAGACATAGATACAGTTGGCTGGTTCTGAAAGGCATACGGTTGGTCAAACGAACTGGCACTAACACGCACCTGCTGGTTAATTCCAAAGAGACTGAACAACAAGGTCAGCAAAACAAAGAGTTGAAAAAGACGTTTTGATGTCATGGTCAGTTCTCCGTGTGCGCAGATTTCAGTTTTTGATGACCACCTGTAAATTCTGCTTCGATTTCATTCGCTATCCAGCTATATCTGAGACTTAAGCTCATATTCGCGTTTTCGTTAAAAGACATTCTCTTTCTGGTTTCATTTTATGCCTCGGCTATGATTTCTTGCGTTACAGGAGGATTGCGCATCCAGTGAGACTGACAGAAGACTCAGCTTGAGCGCGCGCTTGGCAGGATTACCCCCAATTGTCGATAGATGCCCAGAGCATCGGATACAGCCCAGTACTCAACAGCTTTCTTCTCGACAAACCGCAGGATCATGATTCCTGTATAGGTCATATCCTTGTCTGTCGGAGGGACACCCCGGAACTCGCCGCGGTGGGTCCCCCGACCCGTGAAACGTATCACTACTTTGTCTTCTTCAGCGATCATATCCTCAGCGATGTAGTGCAGATCGGGGAAGGCCATACGTAGGCGCATGATCCCTTGCTTCACCTGCTCCAATCCGCGAAGTTCTTTATCAGGATCGTGAATAACCATTTCCGGGGAGAATAACTCTTCCATATTGCTCAGATTTCCCTGGCTAAAAATTTCTTCCAAAATACGATAAGCGAAAACCTTATTCTCTGCAGTTGACATAGATCATCTCCTCTCAGTGGATAGGAACCGGATAAGACACTTTACTTTTGAGCGATCGTTTTCAGCAACAATGAAATTATCTCCTGATTGAACAGCCACAAATTCCTGAAACGTCCTATAACGATCACATCTTGTATTCCAGCCAAATTGGATTTATATTGTACCGATATTATCGGTAGTGTTAGCAATGATATTTGATAACTCGGTGATCTGCCCTGTATTTATTGGCCGAGAAAACGATCTTCAATTGTTGGATCACCTCCGCAAGGGTCTGGAGCAGGTCTTCTCAGAGTACAATCGTGCCACCGATGGCACGACCTCACTTGAGTATGAATTCCTGGAACTGATCGCGGTCCGCAATTCCTAGCCAAGCAGGCACGGTCTGTAGTCTACGCTATACTTAAACGGCGAGTGGGCGAAGCAATCTCATTTATTGTGCCAGTGCAGGTGTGACGAAAACAGGAGAACTATGGACATCACCACGTATCTGCAGAAACAGTTCGCCAATCTCAACGGAGTGTTACACGCCATTGCAGGTGATCTGACGGAGGTAGAGTGGCTTACACGCTCCGCTCTGGGTCAGAATACGATCGGATATACCATCTGGCATATCCCGCGCACCCAGGATAACTTTCTCCAATCCTGGATCCGTGGACAAGCGGAAGTCTTCCACAGTGACCGTTGGGCGCACTGGCATTCACTCAGACCCTTGGGCGTGGGTATCGGGATCACACTTGACCAATCCGACGAGATCAGCCGCACGGCTCAACTTGCCGATGTATTGGCATATGCGGACGAAGTGCATCAAACCATTCTCACTTGGTTGGCGGAAATCACAGAAGAGGAGCTCGATCAGGTACCGGATGCTAGAGAACGCCTGAAGGCTTTTCCTGAATATCAAACGCCTGGCTACATCGAAGAAATCAGCGACCTCTTTGGCTTGCCGGTTGCAGGTCTGTTGATACGCCCCTGCATGGGACACGTCCACAGGCATTTGGGTGAACTGGAAATCACAAAGGATATTTTGCGAAAAGCCAATTCTTCGCGCTGAGTGCTATGCAATCGAAGCGCGTCCGAAGCAATCCCCACTTTTTGGATCACTGCCACTCCCTGAGTGATTTCTTTCTAAGGGAAGATTGCTTACTCCGTCTGGTCTCGATACAGGCGCGAAAAACGCTCGCCTACTCGACCAGCAGCCAATGATAGAAACTGAGTAACTTATGGATTACGACGTGATCATCGTAGGCGCACGCGTGGCGGGAGCGATCCTTGCCACACGCCTGGGTCAGCTTGGACACCGCGTGCTGCTGTTGGACAGGGTGACCTTTCCAAGTGACACCCTCTCCACATCTTTCTTTCGTGCGCCTGCCTTACGCGTATTTGAAAAGATCGGCGTGCTTGAGGAGGTCAAGTCTGCTGCGCCGCCTCTGCGAACGCTATGGAACTACATTGACGGGCATGTGCTCAGCGACCCTGTAGATGCAGCGGAGGAGCACTTGCGTTTCTTCCTCTGTGAACGCCGCATCACGCTGGATTGGATCCTTTTTCAGCGCGTGAAGCAAGAACAGAATGTTGAGATTCGGCTGAATGCGAACGTCAGGGAGTTGATCTGGCAAGGTGGACGCGCGAAGGGCGTCCGCTGGCGCGAGCCAGATGGCATGTATGAAGCCAGCGCCCGTATTGTGGTCGGCGCGGACGGATTCTATTCGGGGCTCGCCAAAACCCTCGATCCCGCCTACGAAAGTTTCTTCTCCGTCCAACGCTGCATGTATTACACGTATGTTCAGGGGCTCGATTCGCTGGACGAGCCAACCGCCGAACATCATTTCATCGGGAACACCCTCGCCTACATCTTCCCGACCGATGGGAACTTGACACTGGTTGCCATCAGCCTGCCAGTCAGCGAGTTTCGCTCGTTCAAAAAAGAACCGTTGAAGGGACTACAGGCTCATCTCCAATCACTTCCGTTGCTTGCCCCGCGCCTCCGCAAGGCGGAGATCGCCACGGAAATTCGCGGCGCCGGGAATATTCCCTGCTACCAGCGCCTGCCTTATGGACCTGGCTGGGCGTTAGTGGGCGATGCCTATCAGGTCATGGATCCCTGGAGCGGGATGGGCATTGACCATGCGGCAACCCACGCGGACTTCCTGGCTGATGCGCTTCACCACTGGCTGAAGGAGGAGATGAACTGGGAAATGGCGATGAATGATTACCACAACCAGGCTCGAGTATGGAGCGAGAAGGCCTACCGCCGCACCAGCACCTTCGCCGCCGACCTGCGTCCCATGACCCGCACAGCCCTTCAAAGGCGAGGGCTGCTGTAGAGCGGGTTTTTGCGGACATGAAGTGCCCGTCATGTATTTCCCAACATAAATATGTCAGGCTACTGAAGACCGCCCGAAAGTTGGGCGGCTTTTTCTTAACGAAACTGTGAAGAATCTCTGCCCTGGTAGTGTTTCCTTTGTACCTCTTTCTGGTCATGTAGAGAAAACATGGAAACACCCACTCACCCTCTTCAAGCCAAAATCGTAACCCAAACGCCGGGCGACGAACCAACCCTTAGCACCGCTTTATGGGCTATTGGCGGGTTCATATTTTTCGCAATAGTAATCTTTGCCCTGGTCATCTACGGTCCTTTTTAGATTGGATAACCAGGTACCTTTGCCTCCGACCTGCGCGCCATGGCCCGCTCCGCTCTAGCATAGCGAGATTTGGTTTGAAAAAGACCTACCCCTGCTGAACCAAAAACCCGCCTTGTTTGGCGGGTCTGACTTACTGGTTACTATTCACTGTTTATTCTTCAGCAGAGAGGCTAGACAGGCTATCAAGCACTGACCGTGGATGCCAGCAAACGGTACAATTCATGCTCAGCCTGTGCATGAGTAATGGATAGAACAAATCCCCACTCCCCGAGCAGAGTGTTCCGTGACTGTTTCAGGACCAGCTGGTCATTATCGTTCATCGGCTTTCCCAGCTGCTTTTGATAGGCAGAAAGGTCACGGATGACCTGGCAAAGCGATTCGGGGCGGCCGTCCTGCAGCAGTTCCAGCAGGCGGTTTTTGCGTTCCAGCCTGTCCTCCGGGAGCGGCTCGCTCGGGCTGGATAGGATGGCGAGCAGTCGCTCGAACCGGAACTTTGGGGTTGGAGGCCGCAGTCTGCTCTCCACTTTGCTGTCGGCCGGGACCCAGACGGTCATATCCCGCACCTGAACCACATAGTAAATGGCTTTTGAGCCGGATAAGGCCCGCTCCTCCAGATTGACGATCTGCCCGATCCCATGGGCCCAGTGCATGACCGTATCACCTTTATGAAAGTTCATCAGTACCTCCTAGTACAATCTATAACAATTTGATGGAAGACAAGAAAAAATCATCACGTTGATTGATTTTATAAGATCAGAGTCAACTCTCCGTTGTCAATGACATTCGTGGAGTTTGTGGCGTTGAAAGAGATGCGAGAGATAATTGTTCGTGATGAGTATGCTCGTTGGGTTGATCCATAGTTTCCGCCAAACGTAGCTCCAAAAGTGACCGGACGTGCTCATAAAATCAAAAACTTGTTTGACGGATCTGTAAATTATCGTGCTGCCATTTAGATTAATCATTCGAATCTTTCTTTGATGTGGGTTGAGTGTTTTAAGAAATGCCGCCAACCCCATAACAGGGTTGGCGGCTGTGACACCACACAAATCCAGTTATTTCGTTCTCAGCAATCATGGTCCATGTAACGCATTTTGAGACCGTGGACGACTATACCGTTGGCATTTTGACATCGAGCTGCTTAAGGATTGCCATCAAACCTGCACCCTCTGTGGCGAGTATCGTTTTTGCATTCTCAAAGTCACCCTTCTGGATGGAATCCATGATGGCTTGGACAGTCTCTCTTTTATTCATAATGTTTTCCTTTACGACTAATCGAGCGAATTCTAAGCAAATGGGCCTGGAATCAATGAATGTTCCCTATGGAACATCCTCCGTTTCCCCCGATCGATCAACACATTGTTTATGAAATGCTTCTATTAGTGTAACACACTATCTGGGCAAAATACGCGGCAATATGAAATTAGACAATCTACCAGGGCAACCATTGCCAAAACAAAAGATAATCAGCCGAGAGCATGATGCTCCCGGCTGATTGCGGTAATTTTCGTTTATTTCCATTCTGCCGCTGGCCTCATAATTTACTAAACTTTTGGAGTGAAGTGAGACTAAGTTTTCAGAGTTTGGTTTAGATAATTATGCGGCCCTCTGTAAAATTCTTATTGTTTACGGAATGCCATCCCAATTGCCGGCAATGGGCATATCACCTGGGTTGCCTAAGCCAAAGACCATGTCCGCAAAGCCAACTGTGTTGGAATTGCGCAGCATGAACTGGCCATTGCGATACACTCCAATCGTATCGATCCCATCATTGTCCCAATCGCCTGTCACAGGCTTGTCGCCAGGAATGCCATAGTTGAGAGCCACATCGGCAAAGCCTGTCTCGTTGGTGTTCTTCAGGAAGATAATCCCATTGACCGGTCGGAAGACTCCAGTTGTGTCCTTTCCATCTCCATCCCAGTCTCCGGCAATGCCTACATCGCCCACATTCCCCAGGAAGAAGCTCATCTCAGCGACTCCAGCATTATTGCTATTGCGCATTAGGAATTGCCCAGTGGAAGGACGATAGACACCGATCGTATCCACGCCATCGCCATCCCAATCCCCAGCGATGGGTTGATCACCGGGTTGACCGAAGGGGAACACGATGTCCGCAAAGCCAACCGTATTCGAATTTCTCAAGTAAAAGCTACCATTGCGATACACACCGATCGTGGCGGTCCCATTCCCATCCCAATCGCCGACGACAGGATAGTCGCCTGGGATCCCATAGTTCAGGCCAACATCGGCAAAACCGGTTGTATTGCTATTCTTCAGGAAGATGATCCCATTGATGGGGCGGAACACACCTGTTGTGTCACTTCCGCCGTTCGGCAAGTCCGCGACAGCGAAGGACTGTTGTACCTGTGGAGCCGCAAGATAGTTCGCATCACCAGCCTGATTGGCATTGATTACACAAGTGCCAGCCGCATTGAAGGAGACAACACCTGCACTGATTGAACATACCGACGAAGCTGCCGCATCAATTGTGAAGGTAACCGACAGACCGGAAGTCGCTGTAGCGGTTGGAGTGTAGGTTGCTCCGCCCACCGCTGCGCTGACCGGGGCGGTTGATGTGAAATTGATGGTCTGA
>DASWEH010000594.1:0-3907 GCA_036394895.1 Anaerolineales bacterium | reverse complement strand
TGTTCGGGCTGATCACGGCAAGCGCTCAACCTGTGGCCTGGGTTGGATGGTTCCTTGGCAACTCCGTTGCGTCCTGGGTGCTTGGCGTTCTTATGCTCAAGTTCCTGTCTCCCCTGGTTGTCAAAACAAAAGCATTCTGCAAAGGCTATTGGGCTTAAGCGATCAGTAGTCTGATAAGATAAAATAGGGCTGAGGCAAACCCCTCGGCCCTACTTTGATTTATAGAATAAGCTAATGGGATACAAATGCAGCAAACAGTGGAACTTCCGTCCGAACCCAAACGACAAACTATGCGGCGAACGCTTCTTGGAACTGTGCCGGTCCTATCGCCGCTTTACAAGCTCCATCCCGTCACAAGGCTATTCACGCTTTTGTTTTTAGGAGCTGTATCTCTTTTCATCCTTGTTCCTGAAATCAATGTCGTCCTAATCATTCTTATCCTGTTATTTCTTGTCTGGGCCAAAGTGGATATCTCGGGACTGCGAATTTATTTGCCTTTGACGGTTACGGTTGCCATCTTCATGTTTACTGTATCGACGGCGTTTCCCGGTCCTAAACCGGAATACCATGTTTTCAAGGTTCTGGGCATCACCTTTTACCTTGAAGTCTTTTATTTTACATTTGCCAGCTATTGGCGTTTAATGGCAATGTTGTTTGGAACGATCCAATACTTTTCGACGAACCGCGAGCGTGACACACTAGTGGCAATCCGCACGCTTAAAGTGCCGTTCGTTGTTACTTACTTCTTCAGCCTGGCATTGCGGTCAGCCGGGATGTTCCTGGAGGACATGCATACCGTTCGTGAAGCAGAGCGAGCCAGAGGCCTGGATGAATCATCCATGTCGTTGGGGGATCGCGCAAAACTCTATGGTATGTACATGATCCCACTCTTCACCCTGGCCATCCGGCGGACAGACGAAATCAGTAGCGCCCTTTATGCCCGGGGTTACACACCTTCCGGCAAAATTGAAGGCGGTGGGAAACGCAGCGATTACATTCTCACTCAATATCCAATCCGGGTGGTCGATATTGTTTTAATAGTACTTATGATCGGGATATTTATCCTGGCGGGCTTTCTGCAGATCCGCTATGGATATTTCTCCATGGAGCATTCCCCGCTCTACCAATTTTTATTATCCCGATTTTCATAGGAGTCATCTGATGATCGCTGTTTCTACACAGGATCTTGGCTGGAAATACGCCGGACGTAATAATTTTGCAATCGAGCATGTGAATCTGGAAATCGAAGAGAACACCTTCACCAGTATTGTAGGACCAAACGAGCACGGCAAAACTACCCTGGTATCCTGTATAAAAGGTCTCATTCCCAACAGCTTTAACGGTGTTTGGCGGGGAAAAGTTGAAATCTTCGGAAAAGATACTCGTGAAATCTCTGCTCAGACCCTCGCGAGCGAAATCGGGTTCGTCTTTGCCGACCCCGAAGCCCAATTCACCTCGATGACAGTGGAAGAAGAGCTTGTTTTCGGACTAGAGAATATCGGCCTTCCGCTGAACGAGATAAAAGATCGCCTGGAATGGGTTACGAATATTACGCTTGTCAGCGATTTACTTGACAAACCACCTTACGAAATCTCTGGGGGGCAGAAGCAGCGAGTGGCAATTGCCAGTGTCCTCGCAATGAAACCTCGGATCATCATCCTGGATGAGCCTACTTCAATGCTAGACCCGTTGGGCAAGGATTTTATCTTCGACATCCTGACTAATCTTAAAAAAGAGCAGGATCTGACCATCATTGTAATCGAGCACAATATCGAGCAGGTGGCACCGCTCTCCGATCAAATCATTTTAATGTATAAGGGGAACATCGCTAAGATGGCGCCGCCTGCCACCTTTTTCGAGGACAGTGAATTTCTTTACGAACAAGGGATAAATCCCCCAATGGCCACCGCCTTTTTAGATCAATTGAAGAGAAATAAATTGTATGATGGCAGGCTTCCAGTAAATCTGGATGATGCTATTCGAGCAGCTGAATCGTTATTGAAACCAAACGGATATCGGAAAGGTACATTATGACAGGTGAGAGGCTGATCGAAGTATCGGACGTTGCCTTTTCCTACCCGGATGGCACACTTGCTCTGAGGAATATAAACCTGGATATCTACGCCAACCAGTTCATCGCTTTTATTGGTCAGAACGGCTCCGGAAAAACAACGATAGCCAAGTGCTTGAATGGGCTGCTTAAGCCTAATTCTGGTTATGTGAAAATTAATAATCTGGATACCCGTGAGAAGGGGGCAACCAAGAAGATCGTTACAAAAGTAGGTTACGTCTTCCAAAACCCCGATCATCAGCTGTTCAACAATACCATCTACAAAGAAATCGCTTACGGGCCGCGCAACATTGGGCTGGGCGAAAAAGAAGTGGATGAGCGAGTGCGCGAAGCTGCAAATGTGTGCGGGGTCGAAGAAAGCATATTCCAAGAGCATCCATTCTTCTTGACCAAGGGTCTGCGCCAAAGGGTGTCCATCGCCTCCATCCTGGCCATGCGCCCTCGGACGATCATTGTAGATGAACCTACCACCGGTCAGGATTTGCGGCAGTCGCTTGAGGTGATGAATTTCCTTCGCAACCTCTGGGAAAAGGAAGGTCACACCATCATCATCATCACACATGAAATGCCGATCGTAGCCCAATATACCCAGCGAGTGGTTGCGCTTGCCAAGGGCAAGGTCTTACTGGATGGTACCACCCGGGAAGTTTTTGCTCAGCCTGAACTCCTGGCACAAACCTTTGTAAAGCCGCCCCAGATCACTCGCCTGGCCCAGGCCCTGAGCAAGTATGGTATACCGAAAGATATCCTGACTATTCAAGAGATGTACGATGCATTTGTAATTGCGCAAGAGGAGACATCTTCTTAAAACTACGCTATCTCTTTGAGATGATTCATCTGATACCGTAGAGGATGTAAGCAGATCCTTTGAGTGATGTGGAACAAGTCACATTTCCGTCCGAAAGTCTGGAGATTCGCGGCTGTTTGTGGAAGACAGATCATCCGGAAAATAGGGCGGTGCTGTTTTGCCATGGAGCTTTCGAAACCCAGGACAACTGGACGGCATTTGCAGACAGACTGAACCGGGACGGGTTCAGCGTCTTTGCTTTCGACTTTGCCGGTCATGGCGCAAGCCAGGGGGTGCGCGGATCCGTGAATTTGCGTACCTGGGCGTACAACATCCGCGATGCCATGAATTACTTACAGCGACGCGGATATTCGGTTTTTGGCCTGGTGGGTTGGGAAAGCGGGGGGAGTGCAGCGATATTGGCTGCCGCTCACGACGTGAGGCTATCGTGCGCTGTCATTATCTCCGCCCCTGTTTACTTGCTGCCAACGCTAGCTGAGCGTGTGGTGTATATTATGGCCTCTATTGTCGCCAAGCTCAAAATGGTCTTTTTTCATAAACCCTTGACTCTGTCACGGCTGAAGCAGATGAAACATTTGCGGATCCTATCGGATGAATCCGCGAATGATGCTTATTTTGCAGACTCCAAGGTTCAAGAGATCTATAATGCCTTCCCCATCCCGGATGGCTTGGATAATGTTTGGGTTGATATAACTGGCGCGGCCGAAACAGTGAACATCCCTGTATTAGTGATCCAGGGCACTGAGGATAAAATAATTCCGACCAACCAGAGTCAGAAGCTGCACGGCTTGCTGCATGGTCGCAAAGAATTGAAAATGGTGGACGGCTCTGGTCATGCAGTTCATCTGGATCTGCAAAAAGATGCAGTATATACGATGATCTCCAGCTGGATGAGGGCGAATCTAATAAACAAGTCTTAGACGGGATGTGAGAACAAGTGCAATTGCAGCAAACAAAAAGAACGCTGTCACTCCAAAGGTATCGGGTGGTAGCGCTTCTTGAAATTAAGTCAACAATGCGTTATTTTC
>DASWEH010000593.1:0-9671 GCA_036394895.1 Anaerolineales bacterium | reverse complement strand
CTCATCACCGCCAACCGTGCAGTCACCAGTGGAGGTGGTCGCTACGTGTGGATCAGCGGCACGTCCATGGCTTCACCCCATGCTGCGGGCGTCGCGGCATTGATCCGGCAAGTACATCCCGGCCTGCCTCAGGGAGCAGTTGCTGCCCTGTTAGGATCCTCCGCTACGCCGCTTGGCTGTCCTGCTAACTGGCCTGCCACCGATTCGCGCCAATGCACAGGAGACCTGGGTCACACCTCGTTCTTCGGTGCCGGCATCGTCAATGCGGAACAGGCAGTCAAATAGCCCAAGCCCTTTTAACAAGTACTCAAGCAATAAATTATGGAGCCCCTTGTTCTGAGGGGCTCCAACGAAATGTCATCCTAAATGAGTTTTCCTCTAAGGAGAAGCCTCAGGTTTATGTTATGGAGGGCTATAGCAACCTGAACAGCAGGCTGACAATTGAGTCTAAAGAGTAGCATTGAGAAAACTTCTTGCTTTTCTATGCCAAAAGTCGAAGTTTATATGCTATTCGAGCATGAAGACCTTGAAACAGTAGAGTCTGGGAAATCCAGATGTAAGCATTGACCCTTCCACAATGGAGCAAGAAGCAGAGCAGGAGTGTGTATGCCTGTCTGGTGGAAGCTGATTGAATGGGCCCGAAAGCAGGTTCTTCTGAATTTGAAGAAATCGCGAATATCGCGTGGGGGAGTCATTTCTGTCTATTTTACGAAACCCAGGATGATTTGCTCGACACCGTAATCCCATTCTTCCAACAGGGGCTGGAAAACCGTGAGTACTGTCTGTTGGTGTCTGCATTGCCCATGAGAATGGAAGAAGGCAGGTCCTGAGCGAGTCGATCCCTGGCTTTGAAGATTATCTGAATGAAGGGCAGATCGAGATCATCCCACACACCGCTTGGTACTTGACCGACAATGGCTTTGACGCCGATCACGTATTGCAAGCCTGGACTGACAAACTTGATGAAGCACTCGCCAGAGGTTTCTCAGGGATGCGCTGTGTAGGCAATACGTTCTGGCTGGAAAAGCATCACTGGAATAGCTTCGCGCAGTATGAAGCACGGCTTGAAGCACGGCTTGAGGCGGTCCTGAGCCAATTACAGATGCGGGTCTTATGTACGTATGCTCTGGAGCGTTGTTCGGCAGAGACTGTGCTGGACGTGATCCAACAGCATCAATTTACGCTCATCCGGCGAAAGGGAAAATGGGTACGGCTGGAACGTGCAGAGTTAAAGCATCTGCGGGAGGAAATCCAACGATTGAATAAGGAACTACAACAACACCTGCTTAGCCATCATCTTGAAAAGCCTATCACTGAGCCAGGAACTCCCATCTATGAGGATCTTTCGTCTCGTGAGCAGGAAGTGCTCCGGCTTATTGCGCAAGGACAGACCAACAAAGACATCGCCGAGAACTTAGCGCTCAGCATCCGGACCGTGGAACGCTATCGTTCCTCCATCATGAAAAAGCTTGGGTTGCAGAACCGCACCGAATTGGTTGTCTATGCCGTTACGCATGGCTTTCTCAACAAAGATAAGAAGGTGCGTTTATCGCGCGTAGCATCCTGAGGGTAATTCTCTGGCTCTGAGCGCGGTCCTTAGCGTGAACATTATGGATGCCGGTTTGACCAAAGTATCCACCGAATCTCACATTGCTCTTTGTCCTTTTCGCTGCGGCATTGCTGGGAGTTGTAAACCTCCTGGGCTACAACGTCGGTCGGACGATGCTGGGAGAGGCAGCCGTCGCTGAATTGGAATCAATTGCCGGGGAGATATCAATGCCTTGGCAGACGATCCGGCCACGGTTGAAGAACAGATTCCACTGGAAGCACGCATCTTCTCTGTGATCGATGTATGGGACGCGTTGCTATCTGACCGTCGCTATCGCAAAGCCTGGACGGTGGAAAGAACCCTGGAATATATCCAGGCCCAGTCCGGGAGTCATTTTGACCCGAACGTCGTTGATTGTTTTATGAGGATTATGAAACCCTGACTTCTTTCACAACTGCAAGTTCAAATCCGTAACCTTTCTGTGAATCTCCGTCATGTATATAGAGGACAAGAATGGTCCTCATTGGAAAACCATAACACACATGATGGAGTAAAAATGGTCACACTGCTGAAATGGATCGCCGCCGGACTGATCGCAGGGTTGATGTGGTTGGTTGCAGGATACACGGATGAATATTTACGACCCTATAAAAAGGTCAGAACGACCGCGAGAAACAAATAGTTTTCGTCATCAAGCAAGTGGGGAATAGATGATCAACAGGGATGGACATCAGCGTTGTCCATCCCTGTCACTTAAGCCCCACCCGCCCTTTGGGCACCCTCCCCAAATACGACTTTGAAATCATTTTTCGCATCCCCAATTTATCTGTCGCATTTGGGGAGGGGCTTTCAATTCCTCTTCCACTTGTAATCATAAACAGTGGTCAGTTGCTGGAAGCCGTGCTTGGCGACAATCGGCTTGCTCATCGCGCCGGCCTCCACAACCGCAAAGCGATAGCCGCGCTCACGGATTTCCTTTAGCCGCGTCGCGAGTAGACTGGTGTAGGGCCCCTGCTTGCGATATTCAGCGATCGTAGACCCGGCAAACAATGTGGCGAAGTGACCACGCGGGAAGTAGGTCCACGCGATGGCGGCCGGTTGATTCTCAACATAGGCAACATACACGCTCACATAACCGGGGATCTGCAGATGACTGCCTAGCCGGTCATTGACCCAGGTATTGTGCCCGCCCCAGACCTGATCCAGAACATGGATGACGTCTTTGAGGCCTTCCCCTGTATCGATGCGACGAATATCGGCTTGCATAGACTGGAAGAGGGAGGCAGGTGCTTTCTTTACATCCAGTACCATTACAGCAGCCGGGTCATCATCACTGACAAAACCTTGCGATTCGAGATTCTTTTTCAGGCTCGGCAACCGGTCGTGATCATAAACCTTCCAAGTGAAAGGCTGTTCCAGGGGGCGAAAATACTCAACTTCCTGATGGATTACATCATGAAGCTTGGATTCATTTGCAAAAGTAAACCCAACGAAATTCATTCCTGGCGCCTTGCGAATAAACCGCACGACATCGTTTGTAATTTCCTTACGCGCTTCGGGATACCTAATATGCAAGCGTAAGTCTTTGTCATAGCGCACTAACAAATTATTCTTGTTCATCGTAACCTCTCTCCTTAAGCCTTGCGAAGGTTTTTTTATTCCTATAACTTTGGCTTCATATTCAACCTTCGCAAGGCTGGGTACTCTTACTCATTTTTTGCCCATGCGATCATCGGGTTGACTTGCTTCGAGAGACGATAGGCTGCATGCTGGAAGCCAAAACGCGGCCAGTATCGTGCGGCAAGGAGGTTGGAGCTGACCCAGTTGACCAGGCAGTTTTCAAACCCGAGCCGCTGCGCTTCTTCCAGCCCGCGCCAGGTGAGGAGGTTGGCAATGCCTCGCCCGCGCATTTCCGGCCTGGTCGCAGCCGTACCGAGGTGAAGAGTATGCTTCGAGATAAGCATTTGATCCTCTTCTTCCTGCTCGACATCAATTATGAATGCCACCGTGCCAGCCGTCTGGTCATTCTCCAGAGCCATCCAGACCATCCATTCCTCAGCATCCGCGCGTTTTCCCCAGCGTTCCTTCCAGCCGAGGCGATCCTCAGGGGTGATGGGAAGCCAGTATGGGGCGCTGTACAGTGCATCGATCATGGCATACGCCACGCTTCCCAGATGTTCCTCATCACCTTTTCGAGCCCGGCGGATGGTCATTCCTTCGGGCTCATCCATCTTTGGAATTTCGAGTGTCCTCAGGTCGAGCAATGCATCCACACGTTCCTGGCCAAACCCAATGGCGAATAACCCATCAATGATCTTTGTATCAGCTGCAGAGATGTAAAGGTTATGGCTAAAGATGCCTTTCCTGACCCAATCCTCGCCTAGCAAGGCATATAGATCCTGTAGGGTTGCAGTACTCTCTTCCTCAGCCAATGCATACCCATGTAAATGGACATATCCACTGCGCGCCCAGGACTGGTCGGCGAAACTGCCGATCAAATATGCTGTCATCTTTCCATCTCGAAAAGCGGCATACCCACTACTGAATTTCTCTTGCCACAAAGTCTCGATGGCTTTCGCAGCAATCTGTGGGTCTTCGAACCGTGCAGGTAACAAAGGCAGGTTCTTGCGATCACACGCGTGTCGCTTCGCCAAAAGTGTTCCCGCATCGGGAATCATTTCTTCTGTAAACGGTAAATATTCAGTTTTCATTTTTTATCTCCTGCCCCACCCGACCTTCGGTCATCCTCCCCAAATCCGACTGTAGTTCGTCGGATTTGGGGAGGGCAAGGGAGGGGTCAATCTGCAGCCAGGGCTTCAGGCTCTTCTACTTGCTCCTCAATTCCGACTGCCTCGGCTAATCCATATTGTGTTTCCAATTCGTGGCGGAACTGCTGTGTGTACAGACGATAGTAATGTCCGCCAAGTTGGAGCAGCTCGGTATGGGTGCCTTGCTCTGCGATCTTTCCATTTTCGATCACGATAATTCGGTTTGCACGCCGGATCGTTGACAGACGGTGGGCGATCACAAACGATGTGCGCCCTTTCATCAAGGCTTCCATGCCACGCTGGATGAGCGCTTCGGTCAGTGTATCTACCGAGGACGTGGCTTCATCCATAATGAACAGTTCTGGTCGAGCCAGCACGGCACGCGCCAGGCTGATCAGCTGCTTCTGTCCAACCGAGAGCAGATTACCGCCTTCACCTACGTTCTGGTCGTAACCCTTTTCAAGAGTCACAATGAAATCATGTGCGCCTGCAATCTTGGCGGCTTCAATGATCTCCTGATCGGTAGCGTCCAATCGTCCGTAACGGATGTTGTCGCGGACACTGCCCGAGAAGAGATGCGGCGTCTGAAGCACGATCCCGATGCGGCTGTGGATGGAGGCGAGCGCGTAATCCATGTAGTCGCGGCCATTGATTCGGATCACTCCTTCACGCGGCTCGTAGAATCGACACAACAGATTCACGATCGTAGATTTGCCTCCACCGGTCGGACCGACCAAAGCGATCATTTCACCGGGCTTGACCTTCAACGAGAAGTCTGTCAGGACTGGCTTGCGGTCTTCATAATAGAAATTCACATGCTCGAATTCAATCTCGCCTAAAAGCGTTTTTGCTTCGATGGCGTCCGGTCGATCGTGGACCTCTGGCGGTGTATCGATCAATTTAAAGATTCTTTCCGCCGAGGCGATGGAATGCTGCATCTCTGCGTAGACACGGGCAAAATCCTGGATTGGCCACATCATGAAGGTTAGGTACGAGACGAAGGCTTGAATGCCACCGATGGTCATTAGACCGAGCGTAATTTGCGTACCACCGTATCCGATAATGAGACCCAGCGCAATCGCCGCGACAATCTGCACAGTAGGGAGGAAGAGCGCCGAGAGCCAGGCAGCCCGGTAGGAGGCTTTATACATCTTGCTCGTCAAGCCTTGGAACTCTTTGGTGTTCTCATCCTCACGCAGCAAGGCCTTGACCACACGCACACCCTGGAAGTTCTCGTTGAACGCGCCCGTGATCTTTGAATTGGTGCGACGTGAGACACGATATTCCACCAATATTCTCTTGCGGAATTGCACTGCAATAAAGACCATGACAGGGATCGCCACCGAGACAATCAGCGCCAGCTTCCAATTGATGATCGCCATGAAGATCAGCGATGTGGTGATGTTCATGATGGCCCAGGTGGTGTCTACCACGCCCCAGGTCAGCAGTTCCGAAACGCGACCTGTATCGGAGGTGACACGTGCGATGAGACGTCCCACTGCGTTTTGAGCATAGTAGGAGAGCGAGAGATCCTGCAGGTGATTGAACAGCATCTTGCGCAGATCATATTGCACCCGCTCGCCGAGGACGCCAGCCAGGTAAATGAACGTGAAGACAAACCCAGCCTGCAATAACTGGAATGAACCATAGATCAAGGCAATGCGCATCAGTGCCGGGCGGTTTTTCAATGTGATGCCCACATCCACGATCTGCTTGTTGAGGTATGTGAAGTAGGCATCCAATATGGAGGTCAACATGATCGTGATCATGAAGCCCACCACCCATTTCCAATGCGGCTTGAGTAGATCCACGATGCGCTTGAGCACAGGCCCGGTTAATTGTGCTGTATGTTCTTCTTCTTCTAATTCAATAAGTTCGTCACTCATTTTTGATTCTCCATTACAAAGGATGGTCGAGTAGCCCGTGTCTGTTGGGCATATCGAGACCCGAGCCATATCGAAACCACATACAAGTTGTTTCCTGTTTACTTGTCATTGCTGGTTTCGATACACCCTGTTCACCGGCAGTTCAACTCCCGGTGAACAGGCTACTCAACCAGCGGGATTAGTTAACTCTCGAAATTTCCATTTCCAATTCCAACTCTTCATCGATCCGGGTCTGGATGTCGTAGATCCTGTGGTACATGCCATCCAGCTGAGACACCAATTCTTTGTGGGTTCCCATTTGAATGACTTCACCTTTATCCAGAACCAGGATCAAATCTGCGATCATCACGGATTGAATGCGATGAGCAATGATGAAGGTTGTACGGTTCTGCATTAGTTCATTCAACGCATCACGGATCGAGGCTTCGGTCTCGGTATCTACAGAAGAGGTCGAGTCATCCAGGATCAAAATCCTTGGATTCTTCAACAGTGTGCGCGCAATCGTGACTCGTTGCTTCTGTCCGCCGGAGAGCGTTACACCTTTCTCGCCGACCAGCGTGTTGTAGCCATCCGGGAAACTGAGGATCACATCATGAATGGCGGCGGCTTTGGCCGCGCGTTCTACCTCTTCCTGTGACACGTCGCGTCCCACACCATAGGTGATGTTCTCGCGGATCGAGCGGCTGAAGAGAAACGGTTCCTGCTCCACAATGCCGATCTGTCTTCGCAGATAAGCACGCGGATAATCCTTGAGTTCCACACCATCGAGTAGAATGCGCCCACTAGTGTACTCATGGAAGCGGGGCAGCAAATTCACCAGTGACGACTTTCCTGATCCTGTTGAACCAAGCAAAGCAACTGCCTGTCCAGGTTTGGCAGTGAACGAGACATTCTTCAACACATCTTCCTTACCATCTGAGTACGTGAACGAGACATCTTCAAAAGCGATCTCACCTTTCACGGGTCCTGTTGGCTGAACCTTGCCTTCCAAGAGCGGTTCGCGCGCCTGCTTCACGACTTCCATCAAGCGGCCATACGAGACCATGCCCGAGGAAGCGTTGACGATGATGCGTCCCAGGTTGCGGATGGGCCAGATCAGCCAGACCACCAGACCAACATAGGCGATGTAATCGCCAACCCGGATCTCTCCGTTGATCGCCATCGTCGCCGCGTAGACAAACCCAAATAGCATCTGGAGTCCAAGCACGATGTCTGAAAGAGGCCAGAACATGGAGTGCATCAGGAGCAAAAACTTGCCCTTCATATACTTGGTCCAGTTATCTTTTTCGAACTTGCCTTTTTCGTATTCCTGGCGACCGAACGCTTTGACTACGCGTACGCCGGTCAGATTCTCCTGTAAGGTCGTCGAAAGGACGGCTTCCTGCGACTGATAGTGTTCAAAAGCCTTGGTCACTCGTCTGAAGAACCAAACCGATACCAACAACATGAACGGAATGGCAATGACGGACAGCAATCCCAGCTTGACGTTCAGGTTCAGGATCGCGATGAAGTTGATCACGAACAGCAGGACGATCCGTCCGATGCCGATGCCCTGTTCGCTGAAGAAGCGGCGCAGCGCGTCCACATCTGAGGTCACGCGTTCGATCAGGTCACCGGTTGGGGTCGTCGCGTGATAGGAGAAATTCAACCGCTGGATATGGTCAAAGAGAAAATCGCGCAAGCGGCGCGTAATTCCCTCGGCGGTGTAAGCCGCTAAACGTCCTGAAAGAAATGAAAATCCGCCTTCCACCACAGCGAGCCCTACGAATGCGACAGCAATCCAGAGAAAGGTCTGTATGAGACTATTGCCAATATATTTGCCATCCTTAAGCACGTCATTGGCGAAATAGCGCAACAACAGATAGGTGGTTGTCTTTGCCAGTGCAGAGACAGCCAGAGAGGCGGTCGCGCCAGCATACGGCAGACGATAGTTCACCATCATCTTCCAGAGCCCTCGAAGATGGTTTTTATCGATCGTATTCCGGAAATCAAATGTGATTGCAGGTTCGATTGTGGTCATGGCACTCTCTCCAAAACATGTGGGTCAAATAAAACAAAAAGGCTGTGGCGGGTGCGCCAAAGCCTAAAAAGACAGGTGATAAAGACCTAACAACGGTCTACAGGCGCACTACGAATGGGGTACATACCAGCATCTGGACTGGTAAAGACAATAACGGTCAAGCTAGAGAGATACATGTAGCGCGCTCCTTTCTATAAGATTAACGAACAATGAGACGAGTTTACATCATCCGAGCCAGATGTGTCAAGGCTTATCCGCACACTGCGAAGCAGCGTGCTTCGCTTATCCACAGGATCGCTTCGCTTATAATGAAAATTATGATTCGAACCTGGAAGATCACAACTGCTGCTACCGAAGAAATAGATTTCCCAGATATAACTTCATTAGATGCGATCACGCGCCAATCACCTGAAGGATATTACAGCACCTTTCGCACCTTTGATGGATGTACGCGTGCCCTTGGACTCACCGCCCATTTGCGACGACTGTACGAGCCCGTCCCGACGCCTGAAGTGAGCGAATCATTCTTACGCCGACAATTGCTGGCATTGCTTGAGCCTTATCGCCCCGACGAGGCCCGCGTCCGTGTCATGATGACAAAGCAAGGAAAAGCTTATATTGCCATTGAGCCGCTCAGACCACTGCCGCGCGCGGTCTACGAATCAGGTGTGCGCGTGGAAACGACTGATTTGCATCGTGATCACCCGCGCTTGAAATCAACTTCATTTATCGTAACTAGCGATTCTGAAAGGAAGCATATTGCGGAGGAAGGAATCTTCGAAGCGTTATTGGTGAAAAATGGAGAAACCCTTGAGGGCATGACCAGTAACTTCTTTTATGTGATATATCATCGCGCAGAGCGGAACGAAGTGCAGACGAAGCGTGACGCGATTTTATGTACAGCTCAAAATGACATCTTACTCGGCATCACACGCAAAACGGTCATTGAGGTTGCGCGGGGCAGGGGAGTGGAAGTGAAATATGAGGCGTTGAACTTGGATCAGCTTGGGGCAATAGATGAAGCGTTCATCACCTCCAGCTCACGCGGCATTGTGCCCGTTGTCAAAATTGACAATATCACGATAGGGCAGGGGAGACCCGGCCCTATCACCAAAGAGTTGGCAGCGGGATATGACCAATATGTAATTGAAAAAGCGGAAAGAATAGTGCCCGTCAAGTAGACGGTATTCTACTCAGCTATCGTAGCAGTATCAAGACCTTCCACATGAACAGTTAAATTGTTGATCCATTTGCGGGAGAAGTAACGATTGATTCCTAGGAACCACTTGGTGGCTTCTTCCGACATTGCACACAGATAAACCAAATAGACCGGCCAGTGAAATACGAACGCGCCGAAATAAGCCATGGGAACACCGACGATCCAAATAATGATGCCATCCAGAAAGAGGGAGAAGCGTGTATCCCCACCCGCGCGCAGGATGCCCACC
>DASWEH010000592.1:0-5979 GCA_036394895.1 Anaerolineales bacterium | reverse complement strand
TCCCCTTCACTCTTTGCAATAACTGGTTTTACATTTTTTCTATTTAACCATTTCCAAACGACCCAAAGGATCAGTGCGGGTGGCAGGACAATCGGCAGAATGACCACAACCAACCAGATGAGGAAGTTGGCAATCCCCTGGTATGCAACTGTGACCGTATTCCTTGCCTCGCCAAAGGTTTGCCCTGGATTCCATGGAATGGGCGTGGCAGTTGGATGGGCGGTTGGGGTTGGCGTGGGCGTCAGGACAGGAAATTCAGGTTCAAGGTTGAGTGTAATGGTCGAGTAGGCAGAGCGATCGTTGAGATAGTTCATCTGTCCCTTGATCTGCTCGATTTGCCCTTCAATATTTGAAAGTTCCTGATTAATCCGCAACGCTTCATCGATCGTTTTGGCATCTTTCAAGAAGTCCTGGATACGGGCGCGCGTGGCTTCAAGATTTGTTAACTGGGATTGCAAATCCACATATTGGTCGGTAACATCATCGCCCGCGGCAGTTTCATCCACCACTTTGAGTGCCAGTCCGCGCAAACGACTGAGAACTTTCTCAAACTCATCCACAGGTACACCGATGGTGATCGCGGCATATTTCAAATTATTGCCGTAATAATCCTGGTACCAAACGCGTGAGCTGACAATATATCCGCCTGTATCGCCGATGATCTGCGTGGCGCGGTCAATGGCAATGTCGGTATCCTTCACTGTCAAGCGGACGTCCGCATTTTTTATGATCATGCGATTGGAACGTTCGATTACTGTTAAATCCCCCGCCGGATTGGAAATTTCATACGCGGCGGCTGTGGGCAATGGCGCCAAAGGTGACTGACCAAGGGCCTGATCCTGCGCGAGGCTTTCTCCGTTTTTTGCAGCAGGCTCCTCAACAAGCGGAGCCTCTGCCGCAAAGTACTCGGCTGGCGCCTCCGTTGCCGCGGGTGCTTCAGTAGCAGGGGCTTGAGTGGCAGGGGCAGCCGCACCTCCACAAGCAGCCAAAACAAGCATTAGGATGACAACAAATAACATGAATAGACCGGATCGAGTTTTCATTTCGTCCTCCATAAAAAAGTTTTTATTGATCGGCATTAATCGAATGACGCTGAGAAAAAATTAAAGTTCCCCAAAAGTTGTGGCAGCAGTTCGATTTGCTAAGCAAATCGTGCTGCCACAACTTTTTACTTCAAGACCACTTCCGCCCTCACCGTCCCCGCTCTATCATGTTTTGCGATCAGATTAACCTTCGTTCCTCTTTTCGCCTTCACCACCCACTCCACTTTGACGCGTTCCGTTGTACTTTCATCGGCTTCATCAGCGAATACAGTTTTGTATGCGCGGCCTTCGAGTTCGCCAAGCTCTTCCCGCTGCTTTCCAGATTCTAATGACGCGCCTTTTGGCAACGTGATCTCCGCGATGATGCCACGAGTCACTTTTCGTTCGAGAGCTTTCTTTGTCACGTAGGTTGGGAGCCAGCCTTCATTCTGGATCACGAGTCGGATGCGGTAGGAATCAGATCCAAGTGAGATAACTTTTGTTTCCCAGAGGACAAGCCGCGGTGAGATCAGAGCATGCCACACAATCCATTCGGGGAACGGACTGATTTCCTTCTCCAAAAATTCGAGGGGTGGATTCGTCCACATGTTCAAGAAATCCCAGCCGCCCAGTTCTATTTTTCCAAGCTGCGGATGCTTGTACGCGTACCAGTCCACATACCCTCTGCCCTTGAGAACTTCATCGTTCCACTTGAGCAATTTGAAATCATCATCAATGGGATGTTCGCGATACCAATCGATGAATTTAAACTTTTCGATGCCCGCCTGTTTCATCGGACTCCAAAATTCAACTGTCCACGAAAAAAGGCCCAGGTGATCATAGGTCCAGTTATCGAAGCCGCCTGTGATGACCTGCTTCGGGTGATATTTGAAATCGTGAAAAACAGAAATGTTCGGATAACTCGTGAGCTCCGTTCCCTTCTCGCCGATCTTTTGATACGTCCATAGATCCTCTGTTGGGAAATCATCATCGGGGCGATCATCATACGGACGCAGCAAGACACCGCTCATTGTATGGAACGAAATCGTACCCGTGATATTCGGATGCTTGGCGATGAAGTCAACAAGATTGCGCGCTTCGGGCTCGGAAGTTGGATAGGGACCTGCCCCATGTTGGTCGCTTTCGGTTCGCCACGCCGCAGGAAAGTTACGATTCAAGTCCAGACCTTGTTTCGGTTGGAGCACTTTGATCGTGACGCCATCATAATTTTTCAGCAAGCCCTCCGGCAAAATGCGATAATACTTTCCACCCGTTTCAATCGGGTCACGGCGGACCAACAAACGCGGCTCATCAGGATGCACCTTCCACGCGCCATTCGGATCTTCAATGCGCATTTGCAAAATGCGCCCATCGCCATCAATATCTTCGCCCCAGCCCAGTCCCTCAATAGGATCGTCAATATATGGATATTCACGTGTGCTCGAGCGGATGATTTTCGGCTTGTCAGCGAGCGCCCACTCCGCGCCATCAGGATTCACACGGGGAACGATGTAAAAGGCGCGCGTGTCCAATGCACGCGTGATGTTCTCATCCTGCTTATATTTTGTAACCAATGAATGGATGAGATATAACGCCGCCGCGGAGGTCGTGACTTCGGATGCATGGATATTGCCGTCCACCCAAAAAGCGGGTTTCTCCGTGTCATTCCCAGACTTGAAATCCGTCGCCGTAATCAACCAGACGTCGCGTCCCTCATAGCTTTTCCCAATGGATTCCAACCGAATTAGATTCGGGTATTCCTTCTCATAAGCCTTCAAGAGGCGGGTGAGCTCGATATAGCGATAAAATTTGTTGAAACGAACCTTGGGCATGATTTCTCCTTTGTAGAATCAAAACGACACAGAGGCAGTGAAACAAGTCCATCTCTGTGCCGCAATGCTGGTTTCATATAACGATTGTACCGCTTGTCTTATCCCTCCTGGCTTTGTAATAGGGATGCGATCTGCTCACAATGCTCCTGTTCATGTTTTGCCATTCGACGCGTTTGTGTGAAGACAGTGTGCTTGCGCCCAAAGATGATCGCCGATCTTTCCCAAGACTCAAACGGTAAGGCCTTCAAGATGCGCAAAAGGCTTTCGCGTTGCAATGAAAACGCCTGGAACGATTCTGCAAATGGCAATTCCGCATATCGTGTGACTTTCGCCCATTTGCGTTCATTGATATCGGAAAATACAGGCTCATTCTCTGCGAGCATCGCGTAAATGGAATGAGTCCACAGATCCGCACAGGAACGCAGATGGGCAAGGATATCATTTGCCGACCAGGATTTTTTGTCAGCTTTGAATTGCAGGCGCGCCTCATCCAAGCCTTTTGCGGCTTGTGAAATTCGTAAAGGCGTTTCCGAAAGAATCTGAACGAACTTTTCTATTTTAGCGGGGGTGGCTTTCATTTCGGTTCTTCTACAAAAAATCTGGCGTCCTCTGCCCAACCTTCTTGCATAGACCTAACCACCAGACTCGCCACATCCGCGGGATGGATATTTTTGTGGAGCAACAATTCATGCATGGGCATCCAGATCGGGATATAGATTCCTTCGTCGGGATCGTTAGGATCAGCGTTTGTATACTCTTCACCGACACCTGTCCCAAACTCGCCACCGATTTGCTCCACCAGAAAGTAAACTTGACGGTTCTTCCGTCCAAGCTGGATTTCAGCGACCTTTTGTTTGATGACAACCTGGATTCCCAACTCTTCCATCGCTTCACGAATTGCGGCTTGCTCAGGCGATTCACCTTCATCCATGCCGCCACCGGGAAAGACGAAGTAATCCAACCCTGCGCGGTGACGCTCGATCAGCGCGACTTTGTTATCTTCAATCAAGACGATGCCAGCACGAATTCGCATGATGTTCCTTCCAAGTCAAAATTTAATGGATTCGCCCCATATAAGCAAGAGCCTGAAACAATACTGCAACATTCAAAGCATGTGGGAATTGACCACTCTTTGCCATTTCGACCAACTCATCAAGTGACATAAGGTGGACTTCGATATCTTCACCCCGTCAAGATTTTGTTCACTTACTTTTTCAGCATCCAGTGCAAGGAAACAATACTGTGTATTCGTCTGAAGAGCCGGGTTTGGATAAAGTTTTCCTACTGGAATAATGTTTGCGGCTGTATATCCTGTTTCCTCCAGAAGTTCGCGCTTTGCACCTTCTAAAGGATCTTCGTTATCTTCCACGACGCCGCCAGGGAATTCCAAAAGGGCATCACAGACTCCATGGCGATATTGTTTGACTAAGACAACTTCACCGTTCCTCGTCAACGCAACGACGATCGCCCACGACCGAAATTCAATGATTGTAGCATCCAACAAATTCCCGTTGGACAACTCACATTTATCGATCCGAAACCTTGGGCGGAAATAACTTGTTTCTAACACTTTCCACGGCTTGATGGGCATAAATTACGTATCCCTTATGAAATTTCAATAGTTTTTTGCTTCCTCAATGACTCCACTGCCGCGAACGTGGACTTGGTCACGCCTATCAATTGCTCATAGGGAATCGGCGGTTCGTCACCTTCGCGAATGGATTTCGCCAAGACTTTCCACTCATCCACCCAACCCTTATTCTGCGCACTTTTTACTTCCTTCTTTTTACCATCCTTCACCGTTTGCAAAGAGACAAAATCATCCAGTACAGCGATCTGCCCGCCACAAAAGACTTCAACGCGTTCCTTGGGGAAGGATTTATCGCCGTTGGCGAGATAGTCTACGATGCCGATGGAGCCATCAGGAAACGTGAAGGTCATGGAGACATTATCTTCGCGGTATTTGCCGCCATCGGGCAACGCGTGTCCGGTCACTGAGATAGGAGCCGCACCAACAAGAAAAGTGATAAAGTCTACGAAGTGACAGGCTTCGCCAATAATTCGTCCACCGCCAATTTCGGGATCTTGAGTCCAGTGATTCAAAGGAATAGCACCGGCATTTACTCGATAATGAACATGCATAGGTTCATTACGATGTGAGAAGAAAGAGGAAAGCGATTGAGTGAGAGGGGAGAATCTGCGATTAAAGCCAGTGGTCAGTATACAGTTATTAGTTTTCAGCAGCTGTTTGCTGATGGCTGATAACTGAACGCTGTTGATCGCCAACGGTTTCTCAACAAATACGTGTTTCCCTGCTTTCAGTACTTTCACAACCAAGTCAGCATGTGTATCATGACGGGTAAGAATGGCAATCGTGTTGATGTTCGGGTCGTTGATGATCTCGTCATCGTCCGATGTGGCATATTGGAAACCGAATTTCTTGCCTGAATGCTGGGCGTGTAATCCACCTGAGGAGGCAATGCCAATGAGTTCAATGTCGCCAGCTTTTTTGATGGAGGGAAGCAGAACAGAGTTGGCGAAGAGACCCGCGCCTAAAACACCTAGTTTGCAGTTTGCAGGTTTGAATGTTGAAGTGTTAAACCTGATAACTTTTGAACTTTCCAGGTTTTCAACATTTTGCGGGTATATAAGTAATACACCGAGGAACTTTTCTTTCTTCTTCCCCGTAATCACTTCATACGCCTGCGTGGCTTGACTAATGTCAAAGCGATGTGTGATGAGCGGCTTGACTTGTAGTTGCCCTTTTGCCATAAAATCGACGACAGCTGCGAAGTTGCGTCCTTCTGTCCAACGTATGTAGCCAAGGGGATAATCGTTGCCCTGCTCTTCATAGTTCAAATCATAGCGACCCGGTCCATAGGAACGCGAGTTAATGAAGGAAATCTCTTTCTCGTAATAGACCTTGCGTGGGAAGCTGAGTCCCACTGCGCCTGTCGCGACAACACGCGCCCGGTCACGAGCAATCACACCTGATAGTTCGACCGGATCATTTGAGGGCGTATCGGCGCAGATCAGGATCACGTCGAAGCCGCGATTGGCGGTAAACGCGGCAGAGGCGTCCACAGCTTCTTCGCGCCGCGCCGCTCGAAGCCCTAGAGAAGACG
>DASWEH010000591.1:0-6442 GCA_036394895.1 Anaerolineales bacterium | reverse complement strand
CAACAGTGACCGGCGCCTCGCTCATGTGCCACACATCGTAATCCGTGACGTGTGCCATGGTCGCGTAACAGATTTCTGCTTCCCGCGCTAGAAATACTTCAGGAGAAGCGGTCATGCCGATGATGGACATGCCCCAGGCGCGATACGTGTTGGATTCAGCCTTTGTCGAAAAGCGCGGACCTTCGATCGTAATGAAGGATCCGCCTCGATGAGTGACGCCTCCCGCCTGGGTGACAGCGGATTCCAATTGATCAGAGAGATCGTTGCAAAACGGATCGGCGACGCTGATATGTGCAACCAGACCTTCGCCGAAAAAAGAACGGGCGCGTCCGTGCGTATTGTCATAGATTTGATCAGGGATCACAATGTGACCTGGAGCAAACTCTTCCTGCAAAGATCCACAGGCGCTGATGCTTACAATTCGTCCCACGCCCAACGATTTCAACGCGTAGATATTGGCGCGGTAGGGAACTTCACTGGGCGTGATGTGATGCCCGATCCCGTGCCGCGCCAGAAAAGCGACACGCTCACCTTCCAGCGTGCCGACCACAAGGGGCGCGCTGGTTTTTCCAAAGGGAGTTGTAATATCGTGTTCATGTGTGTCGGCAAGGCCTGGCATTTCATATAAGCCTGAACCGCCGATGATTGCCAGGTTTACTGTTTCGGTCATTCTCGCCCTCCAGCTTAGCGCGTGATTAGGAAAGGAGCTTCAACATCATCTTCCATACGGATGTCAAAGACGGTATTTCCGCACTTAAAGTGATCGCCGGTGATCACGACCGCAGGCGTCATGAGCATTTCATGATTCAAAAATGTCCCATTGGTCGAGTTAAGATCTTCCAGCCACCATTGACCATGGTGATGAGTCAAGCGGGCGTGATGCGCAGATAAAGCCTCATCCATCATGGATAGATCGCAATTTGTATCGCGGCCGATCATGATCTCGGATTGTTCGAAGTGTTGTACACTTTCCTTGCCCTCACCGATTTTGAAATGAAGCGTGAGAGTGGGCTTTTTCTGCATTGCCAGTTTATCGCCCTGCTGTTTGAGTTCCTGCAAAAGAGTCCAAAGTGCCCACCCTAAAAATGCATACAATGCGACGGCGAGAAGGAGGCGCAGCAGAAGGACGACAGAGGCAATCATTTATCAGGGTTGTCTTCTCTTTTTTTACTGGTCTTGAGATCTACTGTATCATGTTGAAGTGTTGCTGTCGGTCGTTCGCTAGTGCCGGGGTCCGGGTTCAGCGGGGAGGTGTTTGCCAAATCCGGGCGGGGAGGCGGGTTATCTTGACCGAAGATCAATGCAACACCCGCTAATGAAATAACATCCCCCGGATAGAGTACGGTCTGACTGGTACGCTGACCATTCACAAACGTTCCACCTGTCGAATTGAGGTCAAAGAGCACAAAGCGTCCTTTGATGGCGCGCAGTTGGGCATGATTGCGCGAAACGCGCGGATCATCGATCACCAATTGATTTTCGAGTCTGCGCCCTATGTTCACCACCGCTTCATTGAGCGGATGCACTTTTACACCCTCAATGATCAGGAACGCGTTTTCCGGAATGTTATTGCCTTCATCAACTTCTTCATTCATTGTAGACATATGCAGTCCTTGTGTGTCAGCGACAGGTTCGAGTTTATGCGACGCCACCACTTTTATCTCCTCAGCGGAAAACTGATCATCCGTCGTGATGACAATGGTTGGCTGCGTCACAAATTTCAATCCTACATCCCTGCTGGCAGTGAGAATAATATTCTTCAAGATGTCGACCGTGCTTTGTTCTTTCCACATGGGCGAACTATCGGGTGCAACGATCAGAGTAAATACATTGGGCGCAATCGCCCGATCATCCTTTTGTTGAACGATATTCTCTTTAACAGCAGTCGCTAAACGTTGAATGACCCGGTCTTCCATCTTTACACCCGGCAGGATCCCCGCTAATTGATCTTCAACCAGTTTCTGTATTTTTGCTTCCAATTGATCAAGTCTTAGCATGATGAAAAGCCCTCCCATCTGTTGGACGGCAAAGGTATTATAGAAGGGAGATGAAAAATCTGCAAGCCATACGGTTTGCAGATTAATATCACCTAGTGTAACGAGCGCGAAATTCTAATGTAGTTTTGCGTTGCAATTGGGGCAGATTGTTTCCTCCAGGGTAACCACAAATCCGCATGTATGGCATGTCGTTGGATGTGCCTCTCCCAAAGGAGCGCCGCAGGCCAGGCAGCTGGCTTCTCCCAAGGGATTGGCCGAACCGCAGTACTCACATGAAACACGCGCGAGCTTCTCCGACAGAGTATACGACGCTCCCAGGGTTGCCACACTGCTCTCAATCACCTGCCACGTTTTTTCATTAAGCTGGATACTTTCGATATCCTGTGCAAGATCATCGAGTCTGCCAAGTAGGCTAAATGGATTCCGCAGCGCGGATAACGCTGTTTGTCCGAGGCTGGCAGCCACCCCCAGCCAGGCCTGCTGGCCGAGTTCCACCAGGATCCCATCCTCAACAGATTGAAGGGTGATTGTCAACGCGGTTTGCCCGCCGGAGGTTGTGCCCATGCGGGTCGCGATCTGGACCGCCAGCTTGTCTTTATTCCCTACAACCTGGGTGAGCAGATTGCCACGGTTAAATTCTGACATTAAGGCATGAGCGATATCATTTGGTTTGATGTTGCCATGAAAGATTCGACGTTGCATGTTTTCGATTATAATCCGCTTTATAAACGACGACGATTTGTCGTCGTATTTCGTGTCTAAAGAATATATACGTAATGAAACAGTTTTGGTTTAAGACTTTGTTGGGGGTATTGATAGTCATGGCTCTGGCTGTGGCAGCCTTCCTCTCACCGAGGCAGGCTGAGGCGTATCAGGGCGCCTCCACGCCGATCGGAGTCTTCATCACGGTAGCAAATCCTCCGGATGGGACCAACGTCCGGAGTGGCCCGAGTTCTGTCGCCTACGGTCCTCCCATAGGACATTTGAATCCCGGTGATACAGCCCTTGCACTTGGTAAATCGCTGGGTGGAGACTGGATCCAGATCGAATTTTCGGCTGGGACAAATGGCACGGGTTGGGTGTATTCTGTCAACGTTGTGCTTTCTGGAGGGGAGCTTCGTGTCGTGGAACCACCTCCGACCCCTGCGCCGCTCATTACTGCCACGATTGACCCCACCCTCGCGGCAGCTTTCAACATTCAGCCTACGCAGACGCGTATGCCAACCTTCACGCCGCCTCCGCCGCTCGAAGTCCCACAGTTTGCAGATTCAAATACTGGACCTTCATTTTTCGGTGCTTCTGGAATTTTCATCCTGGGTTTGGCTCTGGTTGGGAGCCTCGGCTTGCTCATATCCTATCTGTGGCGGAAATAAATAAAGATTGCTATGTTGCACAAAACGCGGATGATCGTTTGGTTGCTTGCGGTCATTGGGATCCTGCTTTTGGGGTTGTTCGACCCGGGGAAACCGATGGTGCTGGCTCAACAGCCGACAGGTTCCATTCCGACTGTGACGGGGACACCCGAAGGACCGATCATTACCGTGTATCAAAATTATCCCGTGATCCACGTATATGCTGGTCCAAGTACGTTTGAATATCCTTCCATTGGCGTCCTGTTGGGAAACGAAACGGCTCCCGCGATTGGCCGCGCCAAAGATCGGCTGGATTGGATCCAAATCATTTATGAAGGTGTGCCAGGTTCGACGGCCTGGGTATATAGTCCATATGTAAAACTTTCTCCAGGCGCAATCCTACCTATTATAGAAGTCCCCGCTACGCCAACCCCGTTTTCAACTCCTACCATTGACCCAACTCTCGCCGCCGCGTTCATCGGCCAACAAACGCCGACCCGTTTACCGACCTTCACGCCACCTCCGCCTCTTGATCGTCCTTCTTTTAATGACGTGCCAAACACGTCAGCCACGAATATCCCAGCCGGATTATTGATTCTCAGTCTGGGTTTGTTTGGTTTCTTCGGGGCAGTCATTTCCTATTTGCGTGGAAGATAACGATACATCGCGCTGAGTGCTTCGCAATCGACACTCCCTGGCACCGTCCGTGATTTGCTAGGCAAATCAGGCAGGTGAGCGCAGACGCAAACAAAAAAGACCGCTCGAGCGGTCTTTTTTGTTGCAAACGTTTGGATTAGTTATTGCAGGAGCATGAGCCGCCACAAGCGCACGCGTCCGCGCCTTCGCCGTGTTCATGGCTATGGCTCTGAGCATTGGGACTATCCACTGCAAAACCAGCGCCGCGAACCGGGTCATTGACAAAATCAATCGTCGCGCCGCGCAAATAATCGAGGGAGACTTCATCCACGACAACTTGCACGCCATTGGCATCAAACGTAGTATCTACATCACGGATATTATTATCCAATGCCATGCCGAAATTCACACCACTACAACTGCCACCTGCAACGTAGACGCGCAGGGCGTAGCCTTCCAGGTTGCGTTCGGTAAGAATATTTCTGATCGCATCAGATGCCGCGCTTGACAATGTGATGGTTGGAGCTACGGTCTCTGTAATGATTTTTGTATCCAATTCTTCTAACATTTTCTCTCCTTCTTGGAGTTTACCGCTTGTCCTATTAATAAGTTAACTTGATGATGCGGCACTCGGTAATTGGATGTATCTTATCAAAATAAAGGCGGGCTGTCAACTGTGCTTTGCATTCTTGTCATGGCTGACTGAACCAAACCGCAAATAGCCTTGAAAGGGCTATATACAGGGGATTTTCCTGTAGTATGCTAAGTCTGGTAGTTCAAATTTTTGTCTTACATTGATTATAAGAAGGTAACGCTTCTATTTTTCTTGACACATCCCTGTTGCGACTGTAAAATCCCCCTGCTATTCAGGCACAAGCCTATATTTTTCATCCTTCGGGAGGACTTACTCAAACATGTATGCTATGCAAGGATTACAACCTTTTGAGGCGATCGCGATTTGGGTCATATTTGGCATTGCCATTGTCGGCCTTTTATACGCGCTTTTCCTGCGCAACCAAATCCTGCGCGAAGATAAAGGCACTGAGAAAATGCAAGAGGTTTGGAATGCGATTAAAGATGGGGCAAATGCTTATTTGCAAAAGCAGTTCCGCTCCATTCTGCCTTTGATCGCCGTATTAACCGTTGCTTTGTTCCTGTCTGTGTATGTTGTGCCGCCTTCCCCTGAAGCGCAGGAACGCTTCCAGGGTCTGACCGATGCTCAACTCCAGCTTTGGATTGGTATTGCCCGCGGCCTGGCATTCATTATGGGCGCGGTTTTTTCGCTCACAGTCGGTCAGCTTGGCATGCGTATGGCAGTGGAAGCAAATGTTCGTGTGGCATCCGCTTCGAAGCGATCATTTGGCGAAGCGCTTCGTATTGCCTACCGTGCGGGAACGATCACCGGTATGCTCACCGATGGTCTGGGTCTGCTAGGTGGCACGATCATCTTCATGATCCTCGGTATTGCCGCTCCAGATGCTTTGCTTGGGTTTGGTTTTGGCGGAACACTCCTGGCATTATTCATGCGGGTTGGTGGTGGTATTTTCACCAAGGCGGCAGATGTCGGCGCTGACCTGGTCGGTAAAGTGGAAGCAGGCATCCCTGAGGATGATCCGAGAAATCCTGCTGTGATCGCGGATCTCGTGGGCGATAACGTCGGCGACTGCGCTGGTATGGCTGCTGACATTTTTGAATCCTATGAAGTGACGATCGTTTCGGGATTGATCCTTGGTCTCGCGCTCTGGCACATCACTGGACAACTAGAGTGGATCATCTTCCCCCTAATGGTGCGCGGCATTGGCGTACTTTCATCGATCATCGGTACTTACTTTGTTAAGGCTGGTAAGACCGGTAAAAGTGAAGATGCAATGAAAGCCATTTTCAGTGGCTTCCTTACCTCAGCAGTGATCTCTGCGGCTTTGTTCTTTATTGCAGGGTTTGCCTACTTGAATACACCCGCTATGGCACAATGGGGTGGCTGGTGGCGGTTGCCCACGGCAGTAGGTGTGGGTGTGGTTCTCGCGATTTTGATCGATCGTCTGACCGAATATTTCACCGGGACTCATGCTGCTCCCGTCAACGATATTAAGAAGGCCGCGGATACTGGTCCTGCAACCCTGATCCTGAACGGTGTTTCCGTTGGTTTTGAATCCTCAGTCTGGTCTGTGCTCGTGATTGCCTTGACAATCATTGCTTCCATCTTTATTTTTGGGTCCATCCCAGGCGTAGCGGGTGTGGATCGCGCCACGTTTATTTTGTATGGTGTCGCCATGACCGGTATCGGTATGTTGACGCTCACCGGCAACAATGTAGCGATGGACTCGTTTGGACCGATCTCGGATAACGCCAACGGCATCGGTGAGATGGCCTGGTCTGGTCAAACCGATAAAGCGACAAGAGACGCTCAACAGATCATGGCTGACCTTGACGCGGTGGGAAATACCACCAAAGCCATTA
>DASWEH010000590.1:0-3486 GCA_036394895.1 Anaerolineales bacterium | reverse complement strand
GGCTCTCTGGGAATTGCCGTGATTTAGGCATAGATGGTGGTGGCTGAGAACAGGCGATAGCCATGCAAGTCAAGATAGATACGCTGGAACAGGTGTTGGAGGTTGAAAATGCCATAGCAGCGTCGTTTGAGAACCTTGACCTTGTTATTGAAGCCTTCCACGAAACCACTGTTCTGGCGCTGAATGAAGTAGTTGGTGATTTCTTCCCACCAGGTTGCCAGCAAATTGAGAAAATCGTCAAAGCAGTGCAAACCACTTTCTCGAACTCGTTGGCTCCAACGCTGGATTTTGGCTTGAGCTTGTTTCTTGGAGAGGTGCATATCAAAGATGGCAGTGAGTTGTTCTCGCAAGACATAAGCTTGTTGGGCAGAAACAGAATACTCGAAGAAGCGTCTCAAGATTTTGCGTTCTTCTTTGCTCAGGTCCTTGGCGTTTTTCCGAAAGGCCTGGAAACTGCCATTCAGTTGTTGATAGTCTGCCTTCGGCAATTCCTGTTTCAAACGTTGCAGTTCTTGTTTTCTGACTTGTTCAGCGGCCTGGCGATAATGCTTGGCAACATGAAAACGGTCGACCACGATCCGGGCATTGGGAATTTCCTCTCGCACGGCTTCGGTGTAGGCTTCCCACAAATCACAACACACGGTTTGCACCCCTTGCAGGATCCGTTGCGGAATCAAGCGTAAAAACTCGACCAGTGGAGCTTTTTCGTGCCCACGCAAAACTCCCAAAATCACGATTTCACCGTTCGCCAACTGTCCAGTCACCAACGTCACATAATCCCGATGTCCCTTTTTCAACGCAATTTCATCCAAACCCAGAATAGGAATGTCGGCCATCACGCTCCAATCGAGGCGGCTCTCCACTCGTCGTTCCAGTACTCCAACCACACTGTCATAGGACAGCCCTTCCTTGCGACTGACATCTTCCACGGTGGAATTCACCAACTGCAACAGGATATGGTTGTCATAGCTAAAGCTGTGTGGACTGTTTGCGTCATGCCATTCCAACCTTTGGGTTGTCGTGGGACGCCCTTCACAAGCCTGACATTGATACCGCTTGGGACGATAGCGCAGGTAAGTCGGACGCCCAAACACAGGCAAGTGTCGGATCGTGACCCATTCTTCTCGACCCTGCAATTTCGTGATCCATCTTCCACACTTGTGGCAGGAGGTCCCAGCTTCTGTGCTTTCAATCGTGATGATAATCTCGCCGCGTTCGCCTGTTGAAGTTTGTAAAACGCGTACATTAGGAATGCCGAGCGGTATCGTTACCTGTGCTTTTGCCATGTTATTTCTCGTTTTTGCCCCTGATTTTATCGCCTTTGACACCCCCACATCTGGTGGGCTTCACGCCAACTCCTAATGAACCAAAACGTAATTATTATGTGTAGGAGAAACAATTCGTGTGGGATTCGTGTTGGCAATAAACTCAAGAAATGCCTCGCTCAAAGCGAAGAAACGTCCCAGCTCACGAAACGCTAACATATCTTGGATACTAGCCTGCAAATCGTGCAAAGTGAAACTGCTCATCTAATGGATTTTCTTCTCCTGGCATTCTCATTGTCATACTGTATCCATTTTTCAATTGACCAGTTTTCTACAAGTTCAATTCTCTCAGCTGCCCATTTGCAATATTCAAGTGATATATCACATCCTCGCCATTTCCGTTTTAACTGTTCCGCGACGACAGCTGATGTGCCTGACCCTATGAAGGGGTCAATTACTAAATCACCGATGTTTGATGATGCTAATATCAGCTTTCTCAATAACTCTTCTGGCTTTTGTGTAGGATGAGGAGTTTTTTCGTGCATTCCATTGCACGTTGTCGGAATTTCAATTACATCCCTGGGTTTGGCTCCCTTCGGGTTTGGTTGCCAAATATCGCTTCTTTTCCCGTTCTTTTTACCATATTGGCTGGTTTCAGCCTGCGGGTGTTCAGGATATTTCAAGGTATGATCCCCGTAAGAAACCCTCACATCATCTATGTTGAAGGTAAATGTTTGACCTTTCCTAAAATGTAAAATGGACTCATGCGATCGCCCCCAATCTGAACCGAGATTTGCCTTATTCTTATAATGCCAGATCAACCATTTGCATCCTTTGAAGTAACGTGATGCAGGTAATTTGATATCTGCCAGAATCTCGGAAAAGCCACAAATGTAAAGTGTTCCGGTAGTCTTCAATACGCGGGCTGCTTCTTTTATCCATTCTAGGGACCATTCCACATACTGTTCCTGTGACTCGAACGTGTCCCATTCTGCTTTTTTAATATTGTAGGGAGGATCAGCAAATATTAAATCTACTGTTTCTGATTCTAACGAACGCAACCAAGCGATGGAATCGCCTACCCATAATTCGCCGTTCGGATGTGTATAGAAAAGCTGCGGCTGTAGTGTGTTGTCTTGTAGCTCAGAATTAATAAATGAACCTCTTAACAGTGGCGTACCGAAAAAGGTGGGAACGTCCTTATTACGGGCGTACTCTGCCGCTGGTTCCTGAATTTCATTTTTATTAATAGAGTTTTGTTTGTTCTTTGTCATACTGAAATTTAGTATTAAAAAGTTTTTTAATAAGTATAGCATAGCCCGACTATGAGATGCCCTTAAGATTGATTCCTTTCTAAATAAAAACATTAGCTCCTTTTTAAAACCCAGTCGATACTGATTAAATCTTCAAGCAACGAATAAAGACCTTTTTATGGCCAGCAATTCATCAAAACAAAAAGGGATAAACAAAAGTCACCCTGCGAACGTGAAGTTTTATCCTTTTTCCGAATCTCAATTGACATCCTCCGGTTTTTTTGCTACACTTGAGTTGTCTGACAAATTTGGTCTAGTCCTCTAACAAACTATTCAAAAACTGCATCACCTACATGACTACACTACTGATCAAGCACGCCTACATCGTCACCATGGATGACCATCAGCGGGAGATTTCCGATGGTGGTCTTTTTATTCGCGATGGCTTCCTCGAACAGGTCGGGGAAACGAGCCAATTGCCCCAAACTGCCGACGAAGTGCTGGATCTGGAAGGTCACATCGTCCTGCCGGGGCTGGTCAACACGCACCATCACTTCTACCAGACCCTGACGCGCGCCGTCCCTGCCGCGCAGGATGCCAATCTCTTCCACTGGCTGACGACGCTCTATCCCATCTGGACGCGTATGAGCCCCGAGGATATCTTCACCTCCACCCAGACGGCTCTCGCCGAACTGGCTCTTTCGGGCTGCACCACCGCCTCCGACCACCTCTATCTCTTCCCCAACGGCTCCAAACTGGATGACGAAATTGCCGCGGCGCGTGAAATCGGCTTGCGTATCCAGGCTTCGCGTGGCTCGATGAGCCTGGGTCAATCCCAGGGCGGACTTCCACCTGATTCCGTTGTGGACAGCGAAGACTCCATCCTGAAAGATTCCCAGCGGCTAATCCAGCAATATCACGACTCCAAACCTGGCGCGTTCGTGCAGATCGTCCTGGCGCCATGCTCT
>DASWEH010000589.1:0-7044 GCA_036394895.1 Anaerolineales bacterium | reverse complement strand
CTGCTTCTCGCTCAAGCATGAGGGCTTCCTCAAGATATGCGCGTGCCTGATCTAACTCTTCTTCTTCCATCGCCAAGATACCAAGCTTTCCAGCGCTATTCGATCGAAAGCCCTTCTCGCCTAACAAGCTAAAGCGTTGATATAGTTCCATATAAATTGATCTGGCTTTTTGGGTATCGCCTTTGCTCCAGGCAATTTCTGCAAACAAAAAAGGATTTAGGCTGATATTCTCTGCCCCAACCTGTTTGTATAAGTTGTCCGATTCTTCTGCACATTTCTTTGCTTCTTCCACTCGTCCCATTCCAAAAAGCCAATCTGCGTATTTCGTTAAAGCATCTGCCAAGGTTAGGCGTTCACCTGTCTTGCGAGCGAGTTCAATGCACTGCAAGTGCCAATCATGAAAATTAAGTTCAGTCTTTCCTTTGGGAAGATCGCCAGGATATAGAAAAGAAAACGCCTGCCAAAATGGTTCATTAAGTTCTTGAAATTCGGCAAAACTTTGCTGTTGCAAGGAAAAGGCCCGATGCTTCTCCTCTCCACGCTGGAATAAAGCATCTGCCAGAAAATACTTTGCAATGGCAATATCTCTTCTATCCGAAGTTTCGAATGCCAGTGCTAGGCTTGCTTCTGCAAGGGATAATATTTGTTCAACGCTGTTGCCCAATTGCTTTTCAAGCAATATACGTGTATATAGGACTCTTGTGCGAGCGATTTTTTCCTTCTTGTTTGCACCCTGCATTGGTTTCGTCAACGCCCTTGTAGACCAATTTAATCCTTCTAGCCAGTAGCATCGAATTTCCCAGAACCATCCCAAAGCTTTACACAAATTCAGCGCTGGTTCAGCGGACTCTTTACTCATAGCCCACTCAAATGCAAGGCGCAGGTTTTCGTAATCAGCGTCCAAGACAGGTAGCCATTCTATTTGCTCTGATCTAATCAAATATGGCTCAGCAGTCTCTGCCAACTTCAAGAAGTAATCTAAATGTCTATCGCGCAACAAGTTGCTCTCGCCTGATTCGACCAGCTTCTCGTTCGCGTATTGACGGATAGTCTCATGGAAGTGATAGCGTCCTGTTTCCTGATCCAATACAACGAGTGACTTCTTCACAAGGGAATTCGTCAGTTTTAAGACATCCCCATTACAGACTGCTTGTGCCGCTTCAAGATTCCACCCACCCGCAAACACAGAAAGCTGCCGCATTAATATCTGCTCTGAGTCTGTTAGCAAGCCCCAACTCCAACCCATGGAGGCGCGTAGAGTCTGGTGACGTGGCAGGGCAGTGCGGTTACCCTCCGTCAGTAAGTTAAAGCGATCATCCAGCTGTTTTGCGATTTGTTCTGTGGAAAATGTTCCAACTTTCGCAGCCGCCAGTTCAATCGCCAAAGGAATACCGTCGAGGCGATGACAGATCTGGGCGACGGAGGAAGCGTTTTCCAGTGTCAGGGAAAAGTCGAATTGGGCAAGTTGGGCGCGTTCCTCGAACAACTCGACAGATTCAAAATCTCTAAAGGTATCGAGTAGTTGTTGAAAGTCAGGGAGCCCCAGCGATGGGACGCGATAGACGGCTTCTCCCAGGATGCCGAGAGGTTCGCGACTCGTAGCAAGTATTTTCAACAGGGGACAACTCTGCAATAGTGCATTGGCCAAGTGTGCGCACGCATCCACAAGGTGTTCGCAGTTATCAAGAATCAGAAGCATTTCCTTCCCTCGCAAGTAATCGCACAGCATGTCAATCACAGGTCGTTGCGGTTCATCCCGCAAGCCGACGGCAATTGCGATGGCGCGCGGCACAAGCAGGGGATCGAGGATGGGGGCTAGTTCCACCAGCCATACACCATCCACGTAATTTTCCAAAACTTGTTCACCAACCTTTAGCGATAAACGTGTCTTTCCAACACCGCCTGAGCCTGTAAGGCTTATCAAGCGATGTTTGGTAATCAGCCTGATTACTTCAGACTGTTCTTTTTTCCGACCTATAAATGTAGTTAATGGTGCAGGTAGGTTTGAGTTTGGTTTGGGTGGTACCGGAATGGATTGAAGAGGCAGCCCGGATAATCCGCGTGCAAATTGCAGCCATTCCTCACCTTTCGCTGGTGCTCCCAGTTTTTCCAACATAATTTTCGCCAATTCTTTCGATGGCTTCAGTGCCCCCGATTCAATTCGACGCAGTGTAATCCGAGCGCAGCCCACCCGATCAGCTAATTCCTGCTGAGTCAGATCCAGGATGTGACGGCGCTGGCGCACCCACTCTCCAAAAGAGATGTCTTCGGATGATTTTTTATCCATGGGCACCACCCACGATGAGAAGCTAGCAGCTTGTCGGAGAACCACAGTGGCGGGCATTTTTTACCGCGAAGCCCGCGAAGAGCGCCAAGAAAACCTTTAAAACTTCGCGTTCTTCGCGCTCTTTGCGGTTCAACCTGGCTTTTTTCGCACGATGCATTGCTCTCCGACAGCCGGCTAGAGGCAAAAGTCTTAATTAAGACTTGTTGTATCACATTTTATATCCATTTTGGCATTATGGGAATTCGACGGCACTGGTTAAATCATGAAATGCATGAAGTCAACGATGTGATTAAGTCTCAATCTTATCCATCATCGAAAACTGAGTGCAAAAGCCGGAAAAGTGGACAAACCTTCGTTTATTGATTTACAGGAAGGAAAATAGCATGAACGTGTTTATACGTATACTTCGCCTTTTTGCCGCACTTCCACTCCTTATTGTTTCGTGCACGTTGCATACTGTTCAGGCACAGCCACAAGAGCAGGTCACCAAAAACAATGCTCCTTACGCGAACCTGCTCGGTAAATCATTGACGGATAAGGTTGTGGCGGATTTCATTGCCAGTAACAACTGCTCGAGTGCAGCACAATATCAGTTGTGTGAAGAGGTAGGTGTGGCTTTATTGATTAACCTGGATCAGATGGTTGCAACCGTTTATCTGTACCTTAACAATGCGGAAGGCTTTGGTCCTTATAAAGGGGATCTGCCGTTCGGGTTGAAATTCTATGACACGATGGGAGCCGTGGAATATAAGTTGAGGCGCAAGGGCGTCGGAAATGCTGGACTGCCTGATTCAGGAGATACGCCTGACCATCTGCACTACCGGGCGAATTACCAACAGGTCGGCATGACCATTATCTACAATTCCCCCTCTCCAGAGGATGAAGACGCTACCATCTATGCAATTCTTGTGAGTCAGTGAAGTCGGAAAACCACTTTAGAGTTGTAAAATGAAAAGCTTAACCCACCTCACCCCTCGGGAATTGGAAATCCTTCAACTGGTCATTATTGGCAAGACCAATAAAGCCATCGCCGGTGAAATTTACATTAGTGAGAAAACAGTGGAGTTTCACCTAGATAACATCTACACAAAGCTGGGTGTACGAACGCGCATGCTGGCGGGAGTTTGGGCAATCCAGCATGGTTTACAGAGTGAAACCAGGTTAATGTCTCGCTAGCTTGCTAGGCTGGAGGTGTCAATCATTCAGCGAGTGAGCATGGGTAGCTACTTATCCACCAAAAAGTGGGGCAAAGGGCGGAGCAAGTAAAACGTGACTGAGAGTGGATGCTCGGTCACGTTTTACTTCATTCGCATTAATTCAACGAATATCTGTTCCCTATGGAAAAGGTTAAGGCGTACTAGGGCATTCAGTCACATGCAAATACTTTTGACATTCCTCAGTGGTCAAAGAGCGTGTCAGGCGTGAGTGGGCGATCTGGGATAATTCATCAATCGTCAGAGCGACCACTTGGATGTTTACAGCATCACCAATCACAAGCCGTTTGCTATCGGGCATAAATGCGACATCGTTCGTGCTGACACTTTCGAGCGAAAGCAGTTCTTTGCCGGTCGTCGCCTCCCATAAGCGTGTCGTTCCATCTTTACCGGCTGTGGCAATCCACTTGCCGTCTGGGGAAAAACGTGCTTTTACGACGGTACTTGTATGCCCGGAGAGCGTGAGCAGTTCTTTACCGGTCGCTGCATCCCAAACGCGGGCTGTGCCATCACTGCCGCTGGTGATCACACGGATACCATCAGGACTAAATTCAACACCCCAGTTGATGTCTGTGTGACCTATTAGTGTAAGCAGTTCTTTCCTTGTCAGTACATCCCAAATTTTGGCATCATTTCCTTGATTGCTTGCGACGGCAAGACGTGACCCATCTGGGCTAAACGCCACCGCGCTCAGTTCCCCCAAGCCAGCATCCCAACTAGCAAGTACTTTACCAGTTGTGCGATCATAAAACCGAACAATACCCGTCGAGCCGACAGCAGTTAAGGATCTTCCATCAGGGTGGTAGCCAATACTCCAGATGAAATCGTCTTCTACGGGAATACTGAGTCGAATCGTACCGCTCGACACATCCCATAGTTTGATCGTCCGATCACTGCCTCCGGTCGCGACCTCCTTGCTATCAGGGCTAAAAGCGATGCCGGCCACCTCAGGTTCATGCGCCTTACGCTCAAACAGGATCTTCCCATTTTGTACATTCCATACGGTGAGAAGATCGCCATTAAAGGTTCCTGGTTCGGCACTGGCTGCCGCGATCCAGGTGCCATCCGGGCTCAGCGCGAGACGATTGATGCCTCTCCTTTTTTCTAAGAAGGCTTCATAGGGCCGTTCAAGCGACCAAATCTTGACAGTCCCATCGATGGCGCCGCTCGCCATTTGCTTCCCATCCGGACGAAAGGCTAGAACATTCACCGACTCTGAATGTCCGGAAAGTGTGAACAGTTTTTCCCCATTTGACGCATCAAAAATTTCAACCTGGCGGTTGAGACCCGTGATCGCGAACTGGGCATTATCGGGACTAAATGCCATCCATGTGATGACATTGGAAGGACGAGGAATGTTATAAAGAAGGGTATTGCTGGAGGCATCCAGAATCCGAATAAGACCGGAGCCTGTTGGCGTGAAGGCAAGCATTTTGCCATTTGGCGATAGTGCGAACAGAGGTTCGTCTAAAGGCGCTTGATAGATTTCCTTCTCACTTTCCATATCCACGACTCGCATATTTTGATAGGCATCGATATAGAGAACACGCATGCCATCCGGGCTGTAGGCAACTTGAGAAACTGGTCCTTGAGCATTTTGCCAGGTTATTAACTCCTGGCCGGTTGCGACATCCCAGAACTTGATGGTTCCGTCCAGGCTGCCTGTCGCCAATTGCTTGCCGTCCGGGCGGAATGCGATTCCGTAAACTGGTTTCGTATGTCCTTTTAGCTCGAAGACAAGCTGACCGGTCGCGGCATCCCATATTTTGGTGGAACCGTCTTTGCTAGCTGTCGCGAGCTGCTTGCCATTCGGATTAAAAGTAATGTTTGTCAGATCCGCATCCTCTGCCTGCAGCGTTAGTAGATTCTCGTAACTGACTGTATCCCAGATGCGTACTTTCTTGTCACTGCCACTGGTTGCGAGCCGCGTGCCATCGGGACTATAAGCCATTGCCCAAACTTGTCCTTGATGAGCTGCAAAAGTTTTTTGAATTCGCGAGTGGGCAATCGCCCGATGCAACGCGTTCTCCACTTCTGGAAGAGTGAGTTTGTCGGGCGCGGTCGCGTTCACACCATGCAGCGCGAGCAGGATACTCAGTTCCGGATCTACATCGAGGTTCGATAGCGAGGCAGCCGCCAACTCACGCGCAAAAGCAGTCCGTCCGTTTGTCTGTGCTGCCATTGCATTTTGATTGGATCGCAGACGAAACGCGCCGGTTAAGCTGGCAAGTACGAGCGCGAGGAGACCAACTGTAATAATCACCCGATTACGTTGTCGCAGGCGGTTTGCAGCTTGTGCTTGTTCCTCAGCCCGTTGGGTTTGTACTTCGACCAGTTTCTGCGCGGCTTCAAGCTCACGCCGACGTTGCGCTTCACGCTCGGCAACTTCTCGCTCGCTATATTCAATGGACGCATTCAAAAAATCGTGTTCCAGTGCATTCAATTCATCCGCATGGGATAGTACCCATTCGCGCGCTTGCGCCAACCGTGCACCGCGAAATAACATGTCGGACTCGCGGTTCATCGCGTTCCATTCCTGAGCGGACTCGGTCAAATGGCGGTGCAGACGCAATCCTTCACGGTTATCTTCGAGCCAGCTGCGCAGGGTAGGCCATTCACGGATCAATGCCTCATGTGCGACCTCCGCTGAGTCTTCGCTGGTGGTGATCAACCGTGCATCAGCTAATGCTTTCAGAACCGCGTGCGTGGTAGATGCTTCCTCCGGTTTCAAAATCAATTCATTAATTGTTGCACGGCGGCGCGTATCTGCCATGGAAGACTCATCGCTGAGTTCCGTGAGACGCAAAAAGATCCTGCGCGCAATCTCCTGTTGTTCGTGCGTGAACTGATCGGTAAACACGGTCTCAGCCGTTTCGGCAATGGCGCCGCGTACGCCCCCTGAGGAAGCATATCCGCTTAAGGTCATTATGCGTCCACGTCGACGTTGCCAGGTTTCCAGCAACGCATGAGAAAGTAATGGCAACGCGCCAGGCTCATGACCGACATCGTGCAACAATACATCCACCAGCCCAGGCTCAAATTCCCAGCGACCGCGCTGGGCTGGCTCTTCAATCGCCCGCTTGAGTTCCCCTTCATTCATCGTCCCAATGTATTCTTGATGTTGCGCTAATGCTTCGCGCAAGTGAGGATAGTTGGCACAGTGAGCGTAAAAGTCTGCGCGCAAAGTAATCATGAGAATGATTGGACCATTTGACTCATACGCAGCGGTGAGCAGGTTATCAATAAACGCGATCCGTTCCTCTTCCGAACGGCATAACGTAAATAACTCCTCAAACTGGTCAATGACCAGCAACACACGCGAACCATTTTCTATTCCCAATTTTCGTTTGACAAATATTTGGAGGCTACGAGAGTCTTGCGCGAAATCATCCATCAGTGTAGCAGCTGTTGTGACCGATGCGTTTTCTGAGGTAAGGCATATCGCCAGGCTCTCGAGGGGGTGGGCAGTAGGTGTGAGGATTTGAACGTACCAATCTGTAGAGGCTTTATTCCAGCGCAAGGCAGGCACCAATCCCGCCCGCA
>DASWEH010000588.1:0-7614 GCA_036394895.1 Anaerolineales bacterium | reverse complement strand
ACTATTTCACGCCCGTCATGCTGATCGTCTTTCTGGCTTTCAAGCACGCGTGGAATGCTATCAAAGTGCTCAACAATCCACGCCCGAAACAGCCACCGCAAGGCTATCCCGTCTGGCCCACTTGGTTCTCTGCCGTGACTTTCTTCCACAACCGTCAATTTGGTGGCTGGCTCATTCTTGGATTGATCATTGACACGCTTTTACATGTCATCCCATTTACTGCCAATTTGATCGCTCACTATTGGCCGCCAATGTAAGGCAACGGTCCAGCCTATATTACATCAACATCTTTGATTTCCAACCAGGCGGGTTCGGGGTTTTCCAAGACTCCGAACCCGATTTTTCCTTCGGGGGTGAACGCCGCAAACTGATTATCGATCCAGATGACCAGTCCCAGTGGCGGATTTGGACTCACGTATGACTCAAACATTTGAACATCATCCACATCGAACGACACTCGATTCTCGCGCCAATCGAGCCTGTATCTGTGCCATTGGGTGACATCTACACTAAGAGCGATTCCATCTTCGTCAATGACTTTTCCTAACAGCCGACGTGTTCTCTTACGTGAGAAGGGGAGTGCAAGACTGGCAGGGATCAACAACGAATGAAACCTCGGCGAGCGAAACACCTGCGCGAGAAAACCATTAACCGCTGGTCGAGTAGGACGAGTGCTCGTCTCGTCCGTATCGAGACCGCCTGTTGAAGGGGCACGAAACGACAGGTAGCTCTCCTTCGACGCACCAAAAAACCAGACCGCATTTGGCAGCGTGGGTAGCCGTAACGGATTCCCTCCAAACCCAAATGATAACCCAAATGGATCGTTCCAAAGCCCAAATCCCCACGTTCCGGGGATCGAGTCGTGTGAGACCCGAGCGGATAGGCTAAAGCTAAAAGGGAATCGCCAGGGAAATTCACGTCTTCGAAGCTGCGGATAGTCATCAAGTTGGGCTAGTCGATATTGATTTGCTTTTCCAGCCGGAATGGATAAATGGTATGCCTTGTCTCCGTCGGCTTGCAAAAGTTCCTCTACGTTTGCGCCGGGCGTAAAGCGCGGTTTTAGTTTCGTGTAATCCATTTTCGCCCAAGCGTGAACAAGCGTAGCACGCCGCGGAGCGGCAGTGTGGATAAACCGATGGCAACCCAAACGGCATTGAGTCCTGTCGTGGCATAAGCTCCCAAAGAAAGCGTATAAATCACCAACAGAACGCCAGCAAAGATATTCATGCCTTGATACAAAACAGAATCATCCTGTGTCTTTTTCATGGAAACCAAAGCGTATGCAAGAAGATATAAAATCGAACCGGTCCAGCCGAGCATGTTGATAAGAAGTTTTGGATTCATTAGATCTATTTACTTTTGCGAGTTTAAGTGTTTCGTATTATTGCACGATTTATACCTTTTGTAAAACGAATTTGTATATTTGCGGGTAAAATTCTTTTTATGAGAACAGTATTTTGGGAAGATAACCAATTAAAGATGATTGACCAGCGCATCTTGCCAAGTCGCTTTGAGATCGTTTCGTTCAAGGATCACGCCTCCGTGGCGCGTGCGATCAAGGAGATGGTCGTGCGCGGCGCGCCCGCGATTGGTGCTGCAGCAGCCTTTGGACTGGCACTCGCAGGCTATGAATCGACTGCAACATCAGGCAGCGAGTTACTCAACGATTTACAATCTGCATCGAATACACTGAAAGCTGCACGTCCAACCGCGGTAAATCTTGCTTGGGCAGTCGATAGAATACTATGGATAGCAGAGAAACTAAAAGATGAGCGAAGCTCGGATGAATTGCGTAAATTGATTTTGGATGCAGCCCAACGCATTGCGGATGAGGATGTAGCAATCAATAAAAGAATGGCAGAACATGGCGCAGCCCTCATCAATGACGGCGACACAATTATCCACCACTGCAACACCGGTGCGCTGGCAACCGTAGATTGGGGGACCGCGCTGGGTGTTATCCGCGCCGCTCATGAACAGGGGAAACGCATTCATGTGTTGGTAGATGAAACACGTCCACGCTTGCAGGGCGCGCGACTCACTGCCTGGGAGCTCGACCAATATGGCATTCCCTATGAGATCATCAGCGACAACATGTCGGGGTATTTCCTCAAAGCGGGAAAGGCGCAAAAGGTCTTTTTCGGCGCGGATCGAGTCGCGGCGAATGGGGATGTGGCAAATAAGATCGGAACGTACATGCTGGCATTAGCCGCCTACGATAACGGAGTTCCTGCTTACTCCGTGGTGCCTACTTCGACGATCGACCTTTCGCTGGAGCACGGTGGACTCATTCCGATCGAAGAACGTGATCCCGAAGAGGTGCTTGGGATTCAATTCCAGGGGGAGCGCGTCGCTCCGATTGAAGCGGAGGCGCGCAATATTGCTTTTGATGTCACGCCCAATCGTTTGATCACCGGCATCGTGACGGAGAATGGTGTGGTCTATCCACCGTTCGATGTCAATTTGAAAAAGGCTGTGCTAGGCTAATTCTCATGCAGACGCCTTGCGCAGGTTCCTTGTCCGGAACCTGCGCAAGGCTTATCATATATTTAATAAGGCAGGTCTATGCTTCTTTTTCAACCACCTCCACCCACGCGCTATGATCTCCGTTTCAACCTTTTTGGATTTCCCATTCGTGTCCATCCACTATTTTGGTTGATCGCCCTCCTACTGGGATCTGGGTCCGGCGATCCTCTCCAAATCTTAATTTGGGTTTTAGTTGTTTTTGTTTCCATCCTGATTCATGAGTTAGGTCACGCGCTGGCGTTTCGTCGCTATGGATTATCGTCGCAGATCATCCTGCACTTCTCAGGTGGGCTGACCGTCCCTGAATCGACGTTATGGGGAAACCGCTGGGCGAACGTCGCTTTGGGATCAAATGAACAGATCTTCATCTCGGTTGCCGGACCCGGTGCAGGATTTCTATTCGCCGCACTGATCATTGTGGGTGTCCTGGTAGTGGGCGGATCTATTATCACAACTAAGTTATTGGGTTTTATCCCTTTGCCAGGGCTGGCAGTGTTGCCATTTGGCGGCAGAATTTTAGGTGCATTTGTGACAGCGCTGCTTTGGGTGAACATCTTTTGGGGATTGATCAACCTCATGCCTGTCTATCCGCTGGATGGAGGCAACATCGCGCGCTATATATTGCTCCAAACAGACCCGGCAGATGGTGTACGCAAATCTTTGTGGGTTTCAGTGATTACAGGTGGTCTTATTGCTCTGGCAGCTTTTTTCCTTCTGCACAGTGTGTATATGGCACTTCTGTTTGGGTTCTTAGCATTCCAAAGTTATCAATCGTTACAGAGTCGGTTTTGAGGTTGTAATTCTTCAATCGATTCGAGTCTGAAATTGGCAATTTTATTTCTAGACAATCCAATGGCGACATGATAAACTTTTGCGGCTCAATTGGCGTGGCGCCTGGTTTCGATACGGTCAAGAAGTACGCTCGACCTACTCAACCACCAAGCGCCACGCCTTTTCCTGCGAATATACATTATGTCATTGCGAGGAATGGCGCCAAGAGCGCCACGACGAGGCAATCTCCTCGCTTCGTCTGCATTCGCCTGACGGCTCGTTCCGCTCAGCGCGATGAAGCCGCAATGATCTGAGGCACAATGGACATTCTTCTCACTGGCTCTGTGGCTTACGATTACCTGATGACCTTTCCGGGTTACTTCAAGGAGCAAATTCTTCCTGAACGATTAGGTTCCATCAGCCTTTCCTTTCTCGTCGACTCCATGTCTAGACAGCGGGGTGGCGTTGCACCCAACATCGCGTATACGATGGCACTGCTCGGAGAAAGACCCTGCGTGATGGCAACAGTGGGGGAGGACTTCGGGGATTATCGCGCCTGGCTTGATTCGAAAGGGATCGATACATCGCTGATGCACGTGGTGCCGGGCGTTTTTACCGCCTCATTCTTCGCGACGACAGATCTTGCTTCCGCACAAATTGCCTCTTTCTACCCTGGCGCGATGGGATACGCTTCGGCTCAATCACTAAGAGAGCTGACCAGCAAACCTGATCTGGTCATCGTCTCGCCGAATGCACCCGACGCAATGATGAAATTCCCCGCAGAATGCCGCGAGCTGAAGATTGATTATCTTTATGATCCCAGCCAACAGGTGCTGCGGCTTGACGGCAAGGAAATCGCACGTGATATGGAAGGTGCGCATTTCCTGTTCTGCAACGATTATGAATTTGGTTTGATCTCGAAGAAAACGGGCTGGAGTTTGGATCAAATCCTCGATCATGTAAGAACCTTAGTCATTACACGTGGGAAAAATGGGGCGGATTTATACTCAGGGACGGATGCGGTTCACATCCCTACCGTTCCAGAAGATGAGATCGTAGATCCCACCGGTGTGGGCGATGCTTTCCGCGGCGGGTTCCTCACCGGTTACTCGCACTGTTTCGACTGGAAGTTGTGCGGTGAAATTGGTTCTCTTGCCGCGGTCTACTGTCTCGAACAACGCGGCCCGCAAAGCCATGGCTACACGCGCGAAGAATTTGTCAATCGTTTCCGCCGCCATTTCGATGACAACGGAAAACTGGATGAATTGTTGAACTAGTGCAAACAGTATTCATTACTGGTAAAACCGATTGCGCCGCACTGGAAAAGATTTGAAGTTGACGTTTGATTGGTTGAATAAAAAAGTATAATCAATCACAACGATAACAGTTAGCGATAGAGCCCACGGAGTTCTTTGAGATTCATTAGAATCTCTGTGGCAAAGAATTTATTACGAACGGAGTAACAATGAAAGAAGCAACAGTGAGCAATTACGATATCAAAGACATCAACCAGGCCGAAGGTGGCCGTCGCCGCATGGATTGGGCAGAGCATGAGATGCCCGTCTTGCGTCAGATCCGCGAGCGCTTCAAAAAAGAAAAGCCCCTCCAGGGTTTGCGCGTTTCGGCTTGTCTGCATGTGACCACGGAAACAGCCAACCTGATGGTCACATTGCAGGATGGTGGCGCGGATATTGTCCTGACTGCCTCGAACCCACTTTCTACCCAGGACGACGTTGCCGCCGCTTTGGTGAATCAATTTGAGATTCCCACCTTCGCCATTAAAGGCGAAGATAAAATGACTTATTTCAAGCACATTCGTGCCGCGCTTGAGCATAAGCCTCACATGACTATGGATGATGGCGCAGACCTCGTCTCTTCATTGTTCTTTATTGAGATGGGACGTTTTGATAACCTCGAGCCTTCTCTCGCCAGTTGGGCGAAGGGCCTTTCTGATCAGGAACGCAGTGAACTGCTGAAGGGCGTGATTGGTGGCACAGAAGAAACTACTACGGGTGTGATCCGCTTGAAGGCAATGGAAGCCGACAAAGTGTTGAAATTCCCTGTTATTGCAGTGAACGATGCTTTGACCAAGCACCTGTTCGATAACCGCTATGGCACGGGTCAATCCACCATTGACGGTATCATCCGTGCGACAAACGTCCTGCTGGCTGGAAAAAACTTCGTGGTGGCAGGCTACGGCTGGTGCGGACGCGGTCTCGCCTCCCGTGCACGCGGCATGGGTGCACAGGTCATCGTCACAGAAGTTGATCCAATGAAGGCACTCGAAGCAGTCATGGATGGTTTTCAGGTGATGTCGATGAGTGAGGCAGCGAAGATCGGCGATTTCTTCTGCACCGTCACCGGTGATATTAACGTGATTGATAGTCATCACTTTGAAGTCATGCGGGATGGAGCGATCGTTGCCAACTCCGGTCACTTCAATGTGGAGATCAACATCCCCGCCTTGGAAAAGATGAGCACGGGCAAGCCCAATCTCGTCCGCCCGTTCGTGGAACAATATACGACAAAAGACGGACGCAAGATCAACATCCTCGCCGAAGGGCGACTCATCAACCTCGCCTCCGCCGAAGGGCATCCTGCTTCCGTGATGGACATGTCCTTTGCCAACCAGGCTCTTTCTGCGGAATACATGGCGAAGAATGCGGATAAGCTGGAGAAGAAAGTTTATTCCGTTCCTGCCGAGATTGATAAGGAAATCGCACGACTCAAGCTCGAAGCGATGGGCGTGAAGATCGATGTTCTTACCGACCAGCAGTTGAAATACTTGAGCTCCTGGGAAGAGGGAACCTAAGTCAGTAATCAGTGAGAAAGTAAAGCCTCACGGACGTTTTATCCGTGAGGCTTTTTCTCGATATTATCTTTTCTGAAATTTGGTTAACTGTGAACTTCGTGCTCGTGAGTTACATATCTTTCAGGGTCTTTGTCAAAGGCTTCTTTGCATTCGAGTGAGTCGAAGTAATAGGTTTGTCCGTCATATTCTGATCTGGCTTTGGCAGTTTCATACGTTACTTCCATGCCACAAACAGGGTCCTTAAGTGCTTCGTTCATAGGTCTCTCCTTTCACGTCTTGATTAACGTCCCTGGTCTCAAATTGTTATCCAGTCCGTAAACCCTACGCGAAGAGGAAAGCTTGAATCGCTTAAAATACCTTATGCTTTTGGAGTGTCTCCAAGTAGACTGCCTGCTTTTTGCCCACAAGCTTGCTAAGACGCGGGGCTTCAAAAATAAGTTGTTTGATCTTTCGCAGGGGATATACCATACATTCAAATCCGGATTTTAGATCGTCGAAGACCGCCAGACAGACCCACGCTTCAGGCATGGAGAGGATCGGGTCACGGCGCTTGGCAGAATCCTGGAACGTCCACGAAAGACCGTAGCGTTGAGCGGCAGAGCGCCGTTGGGTTTTGACTGCCACTTCAAGCGCATTGATCTTTAGATCGAAATTCCAGGATTTCTGTTTGACATCGTAGATTGTGTAGTCGGGTCCTTCCACAACGCAATTGCGCGCTTCGAACACATGGCGCGCCGCTTCTTCGCCCAATTTGCTGACGAAGTGATCATCCTGGATTTTTTTCTTTTGTATCTGGTTGCTATCGCGATAATCGACGGTTTCCGTCACCGCCTCAGCGAACGCTTTTGCGCGTGAGACTGCTTCTGGCGAAAGTTGAACAATCTGCGGGGTGCGGAAGGTAGCCATGAGAACTAGGTCGCGCGTTTCAGTGTGTAAAGATAAATCAGCCCAGCACCCAGAAGCAGGGAGGGTAAAACAATCAATCCGGCTTCTGGACCGAACGCGCCGCCAGTCCAAAGCTCAGGACCCTGGACTTTGATACGGGTCAACGCGTAAATATCCAATCCCGAGACGGGGAATCCGAACACGACACCTTCGAAGAAGTTCCACCCAATGTGTAATCCGATCGAAAGCCAAAGCTGCCTGGTACGGATATATCCGTATGCCAGATAAACTCCTGCAAAGAAAATTCCTGCCGCGCTGACCCAAGTTGCATTGGGATTGCCGAGATGCAGAAGACCAAACACAGCCGAGGAAATGACCACGCCCCAAAATAAGTTGAGTCCATTGGCAACGGTCTGTAGGTGATAACCGCGCGAGAGCAGTTCTTCATTCCATCCTACAAAAATAAAAGCAATGAAGAATGTTACAACGCTGCTAATCACCACATTGATTGGGTCAAAGTCCCAGGCGAAACCTTCAAACATCAGCCAGCCGAGACCCAGCATGAGAACATAGATGAAACCCATTTGCACAAACGTGATTCCTATGCCGGCCAGGGTATC
>DASWEH010000587.1:0-4228 GCA_036394895.1 Anaerolineales bacterium | reverse complement strand
TCTGGGAATCGGCGAACCGAAGAATAAGACGCCTATCTCGGCGGTCCTTGCCTCAGCCGCCAAATTGACCAGTGGGGAAGTGAAATATACGCCACCCGACGGGTTGCCCTCCATGAAAAAAGCGGTGATCCGTTATACAGAAGAGAATTACGACCGTCTGGTCGCGCCGGAAAACGTGAGCATTACCAATGGGGCGAAACAATCCCTGTTCAACATTCTCTACTCGATCCTCAATCCGCAAGATGAGGTGATCGTCATTGCGCCCTACTGGGTGTCTTATAACGAGATGATCAAGATGTGCATGGGGATTCCTGTGGTCGTGACGCCAGAAGACGGTACATTTACCCCGCGTTTCGAGGATATCGAAAGAGCAGTGACCTCCTCCACGCGGGCGATTATTGTCAATAGCCCAAATAATCCGTCCGGCGCGATCTATCCGCCCGAGTTGATCGAGAAGATCGTGAACATGTGCGAGAAAAAAGGCATCTTCATGATCTGCGATGACATTTACCACAAGCTGACCTTTGATGGCAATGTGGCAGTCCCTGCTTATCATTTCACGAAAAAGGATATTGAGAACTCACATATTATTGTGGTCAACGGTGTGGCGAAGCTTTATGGAATGACAGGTTTTCGTATTGGTTGGGTGATCGCGCCGCATGACCTGTCGCGTGTGATGAGTAATGTCCTTGCGCAGACCACTTCGTGTGTGTCCCCGGTCGCGCAGGCAGCGGCAGAGGGCGCGCTGAACGGGTTGCAGTCAGTGGTGGAGGCGCTGCGTTTGCAGATCCAGAACAATCGTGATGTCCTTCTCCAGGAGATGCGCACCTTCAACGGAGTCCGCTTGATCGAGCCCGCGGGAACGTTCTACGCGCTGCCCGATATTCGCGCTTTCAGCAGTAATTCGGTCGAAGTGTCGAAGTTCCTCCTCAAAAAAGCGATGGTCGTGACCGTGCCTGGAAAAGAGTTTGGTATGGAAGGTCACATCCGCATTTCTTTCGCGGGGTCGGTAAAAGACGTGACGGATGGAATCGCGCGCATCAAATGGGCGCTCGATCCCACCAGCCCGAATGAAATTTATATCGGCGATAAGAAAATGAAAAGAGATTGGATGTAAAAAATGTAGCGGCACAGCGGCGGAATCTAGAACCAAAATCCTTGCATGGTCCCGCTCTGCCCCTACGGAGAACAATATATTATGAACAACTTACTCAACATCAAGACTCCCGCCGAATCGATTGCGCAGATTCGCAAAGCGGATTTCAATTTATCCAATCACAGCATTGGCAATTTGCGGTTGGCTTATTGGAACCTTGTCACAGAAGCGCTTTATGAAGAAGCAGTGTTTCGTGGAGAAGGCTCAACCTCTGCTGGCGGACCCTTCATCGCTTTTACAGGCAAGCACACTGCGCGTTCTGCAAACGACAAATTTGTGGTACGCCATTCTGATTCGGAAAACAACATTTGGTGGGGAGTCTACAATCGTCCATTTGAGATGGAAAAGTTTGAAACGATGTATGATCGTCTTCTTGGTTATTTGCAGGGGCGGGATGTCTTCGTACAGGATGTTTACGTGGGCGCCGATGAACAGTATCGCCTGCCCGTTCGTTTTGTGACCGAACATGCCTGGCATAGCATGTTCATTCGCAATATGTTCCTGCTGCCTCACTCGTTGGAAGAATACAGGCGGTTCGTGCCGGACTTTACGATCATCGGTGTTCCAGGCTTCAAAGCCAGTCCTTCCATTGATAACACAAACACTGAAACCTTTATTGTTTTGAATTTCGAAAGAAGACTTGCCATTGTGGGAAATACTGAGTATGCGGGCGAACTGAAGAAATCTGTGTTTACTTTATTGAATTACTTGCTGCCGCTCGAAGGTGTCTTATCCATGCACTGTTCTGCCAATGTGCATCCAGAGGATACGAACGATGTGGCATTGTTCTTTGGTTTGAGTGGCACCGGCAAAACGACTCTTTCCGCGGACCCAACCCGCCGCCTCATCGGGGATGACGAGCATGGCTGGAGCGATAACGGCGTGTTCAACTTCGAAGGCGGCTGCTACGCCAAAGTGATCGGACTCTCCGAATCTGCCGAGCCTGAGATTTACGCGACCACCCAGCGGTTTGGGACGATCCTTGAAAATGTTGCTTTTGACCCGATTACCCGGCTCATCGATCTGGATGATGACTCGATTACCGAAAATACGCGCGCTTCCTACCCCTTGGAATTTATCGCGAACGCCGTCCCTGAAAAGAAGGCGGGACATCCAAAGAACATTGTCTTGTTGACGTGTGACGCCAATGGAGTCATGCCGCCAATCGCACGATTAAGCCCGAACCAGGCGTTGTATCAATTCATTTCAGGGTACACGTCCAAGATCGCAGGGACGGAAGTTGGTCTGCGCGAAGAACCGGAGATCACATTCTCCGCCTGCTTTGGCGGCCCATTCATGGTGCATCATCCTTATAAATACGCGGAATTGCTGAAGCGCAAGATCGAACGTTATGGAGCCAAATGCTGGCTCGTCAATACCGGTTGGGTGGGTGGACCGTATGGCGTTGGCAAACGAATTTCTATTCGACACACGCGCGCACTGTTGAACGCCGCGCTGAACGGAAAACTTGATGATGTGAAATACGCGGAAGATCCAATCTTTGGGTTTGAAGTTCCGATGGAATGCCCAGATGTGCCTGCTGAGGTTCTTTCACCATCATCCTCTTGGGGAGATAAAAAAGAATACGACCGGCGCTATGAAGACCTGGCGATGCGCTTCAAGGAAAACTTTGCGAAGTTTACAGATAATACTCCGCCTGAAGTGGTGGAAGCGGGACCAAAAGTGTAGGTTTCAAAGCCAACCTGAAAAGCCTCAAAGTTCTTTTCGACTTTGGGGCTTTTGTTTTGTTGTGGAGTCAACGACTCCAGTCGTTGGTTTTCCAAATCTAGAACCAAAGTCGGGAGACTTTGGACTCCTAAAGTATAAGGTTTTTCTTATCTTGCTTTAACAAAAGAGGAACCTTTCGGGATGAGGTTCGTCGTTAAACAAGACACATGTAAGGAGAAAAACTGTGAAAAAGTATTTGCTTACTCTCTTGGTCGTTTGTTTGGCGATCTCTGCTTGTACTGCGAAAGATGAGGGGTCTTCTGCCTCTCTTATCGGTTCCTGGAAATTGACTGCGTACGGCCCCGTAAACTCACCAACGCCTGCCGTGGCTGATGCGGAAGCCAACCTCACGTTTAACGGAGATGGAACTGTCACTGGCAATTCAGGCTGTAATGAATTTGGTGGTAGTTACAAAGTTGAAGGTAACCAGATCACCTTTGATCAAGTCACCTCAACCCTGATGGCATGTGATGAACCGCGTATGGCGCAGGAAGACGTCGTTCACAAGGTCTTGACTGATACTGCCACGTATAAGATCGAAGGCAATACATTGACGCTTACGAATAATGACTTGGTGCTTGTATTTACGACTGCTTCCTATCCCTGAACATATTCCTTCGAAACAAAAATGCGACTGCTTCGACAGTCGCATTTTGTTTTACTCCATTGCCAGCACGTGCCGCGCGATGACAAGTCTTTGAATTTCACTCGTCCCTTCTCCAATGGTCATCAATCTAGCATCGCGATAAATCCGTTCAACGGGATATTCGCTTGAGTAGCCATATCCACCGTGGATCTGAATGGCGTTGCGGCAGACACGTTCTGCCATTTCAGTAGCGAACATCTTTGCCATGGCAGCTTCCTTGTTGTAAGGTCGCTTCTCTTCCTTGAGCCAGGCGGCTTTGTAAAGCATATTGCGTGACACTTCGATCTCGGTCGCGGCATCAGCCAGCATCCATTGGATGGCTTGTTGTTCCGCGATGGCTTTGCCAAAGGCTTTGCGTTCTCTTGCATAATTGACGGCGTATTCGAAGGCAGCTTGCGCTAACCCAAGCGAAATTGCACCGATGCCAATTCGTCCCCCATCCAGGGTGGCAAGTGTTTGCTGCAATCCTTTACCCTCTTCGCCAATCAGATTCCCAAGTGGGACGCGCACATCTTCATAGGTCACTGCATGAGTGGGGGAGCCATGCAGTCCCATCTTCTTTTCGGCGGGACCAATCTTCAGTCCGGGTGTATTCGTCGGAACTAAAATTTGACTCAAAGAGCGGGAACCGCCCGCAGGATCCGTACGAACCAGGGTGATGATATATTCCGCGATGGAGGCGTTGGTGCACCACATCT
>DASWEH010000586.1:0-4405 GCA_036394895.1 Anaerolineales bacterium | reverse complement strand
CCTCTTCGAGGATTTGCATTCCATAAATCTCTGCGGCTCGGCGAGAGGCGATTGCAGCGGTATCACGCGCGCCGGACTCTTTCAACATCTTTACGCTTCCGGCTGTGTCGTAGCCCTGCTCCGGTTTGATGCCGAGTCTTCGCAGGTACGTCGCGCACTGGCCTAATGCCTGGGGGTGGCTGAGCGCTTTTTTGATCTCTTCCTTTTTGACGCCCGGCAAGGCAATCAAACAGTGTTGCACTCGCAAGAGGTATTCACCCACGATATGTAAATTATGTCGCAGAAGTAAATCATAATTTTGATGGATACTGCCCGCCAACGAATTCTCGATCGGAATTAATCCAAACTCGCAGGCGTCCGAGACAACTGCCTCAAACACCATGTCAAATGATTCACATGGCTTTGTTTCGACGGTTCCAAAATAATTGAAGACAGCCTGTTCGCTGTATGCGCCGGGTTCGCCTTGAAATGCAACGTTCATTATGGCTCCTCTGTGGTTTCGATACGCGTTGTCCAGCACGATTTGCCAAGCAAATCGACTGCAGGACAACAGGCTACTCAACCACCGTTTGTATACTGTTTACTGCCTTCTGCTTATTGTCTATCCCCACCAGAAGGAAATCGCGATCATGATATAGAGTCCGATCAAAGCCAACCCCTCCAGCCAATTTGACTCACCATCATAAACGATCAACGCGCTCAGGATAGCTGCTAAAGCGAGCGCGACCACTAATAGGGGCGGCAAGACCAGAGTCAACGCGACGGGGGTGAAAAAGTACGAGAGGATGACCAGGATCGGGGTCAGTGCCAGAGCGACCTGCAGAGAACTGTTCATCACCACGCTGATCGCATAATCCGCTTTATTTTTGATCGCCAATTGGATCCCCACTACATTTTCAACCGCATTTCCCGCAATCGCAACGATCACCAGACCTGCAAATGCCTGAGAGATATGGAACGATTCCATCGTCGGTTCAAGGGCTTCCACGAACCAATCCGATACAAACGCGGCGCCAATCCCCACGGCGACCAACACAAAAAGGACACGAGGCAATGACCATCGTTTTTCATCATACTCTGTCGGTGGGATCGTTTCTCCGATTCCCCCGCTCTGTAAAGAAAATGGAATACTTGCAAAAAATATAAGCAGTAAAACAAGCGCGCTTGCAATACTCAATGTCTCTTCGTGCGCTTCGGCTGGCGTATGGATTGCAGCTGTAATAGTAGGGACGACCAAAGCAGAGACTGCCAGCAACATCAGGATGACAATCGAGCGCGGGCGTTCAGAGCCAAAGCGTTGTGTCCCATTTTTCCTGCCACCCAGCAGAAAAGCCAACCCCATCACCAGCAGACTATTTGCAAGAATCGAGCCCACCAAAGCAGATTGCACAACCGTCACCAGACCCGCCTGCAAGGCAAAGAAGCTGACAAATAACTCGGGCAGGCTGGCAATACTTGCCTGAATAATACCCGTTGCCCCTGGTCCCAAAAAATTCCCCAGTTGTTCCGTGGCTTGTCCTACCACCAATGCCAGAACAGCCAGTGAAATGGCGCTGAATAAAAAAGTCAACGCCGCGTTGATATGAGTAAATCTAAATATAGCAGTGAGGATAGTGGCAACCAGCGCAATAATAAAATTGATCCATTCGTTTTCGATCAAGGCACGCATGTGAGCCTCTTTCCTATGCAATACAGAATTCGTAAAATTATACTTTACCGCCTTATGGATTATACGGGCGACCCGCCATGGTCTGTTGTGAGTGTGATAAATCCTGAAGGGCCGCTCCTACTGCTTTTCTGCCCACTCTACAATTTTTCGAAACCCAGCTTCTACATCTTTATCTGAGGCCGCGATCGTCATGCGGACGAATCCCTCGCCCTGTTCACCGAACGCTGAACCAGGGACGAGTCCTACACCTGCTTCGTCGAGAATCCGTTCGCAGATTTCAATCGAGGTCATCTTCAAAGGACGAAAATCGAGGAAGAAATAAAACGCTCCCTGCGGTGGTGTGACCAGTACTTTTTCGCTTTCCAACTCATGCGAAATCCGCAAGACCAACTCACGACGACGAGCATACGCGGCGCGCATATGTTCAGTCGCTTTTTGGTTCTCGGGATCGGTCAACGCGAACGCCGCGGCTTTTTGAATGAACGGTGCAACACAGGTGATAGAGTTCTGGCCTGCTTTCAAGGCATTGTCGATCACGGGCGCGGGCGCAGCAAGGAATCCGACGCGCCAGCCTGTCATCGCGTAGGACTTGGAAAGGCTGTTGACGAGCAACGTCCGTTCCTTTGCGCCATCGAATGCGCCTGCGCTGGTCGGCTTCTCGCCGTAATACAAACTTCCATATACCTCATCGCTGACAATCCAAAGATCATGCGCCCTGGCAAAATCCTGCAACTTCTGCAAATATTGGCGCGTCGGATACGCGCCCGTTGGATTGGATGGGTAATTCAAGACAATGACACGCGTCTTTGGGGTTAATACCTTTTCCCACGATTCGAAATAAGGAATAAATTCGTTCTCGGCAGGCGCAGGGACACGGATCACATTTCCGCGCAACATGATCGCCATGTTGGCATGTGTCGCCCAGGATGGATCAGGGACCAAGACCTCGTCACCCGGATTCAAAATGGATTGCATTCCCGTGTAATAGGCATGGATGCCCCCATGCGTCACTAAAATTTCGGAAGCAGGATCGTAGGAAACACCTTCGTCGCGTTGAAGCTTTTTTGCAATTGCAGCTAATAGGTCCGCGTTGCCGCGCGAGGAAGCATAATGGGTCAGCCCGGCGCTCATCGCTTTGATTGCCACGTCCATCACTGCTGGAGGAGTCGCAAAATCAGGATCGCCCACCTGCAAACCGATGATTTTCTGTCCGCTGGCTTTGAGTGCGAGAATCCTGTCAGCCATCGCAACGGTTGCTGATTGTCGAATTGAGTCGAATTGAATATTGAGACTTTTCATGAATGCTCCTCAAATGAAGAACGCAGTGTATCAGCATCGCGCAAATGTCGTCAACCTGTGAAAATTCTTGTACAATACGTTTATGAAAAACGAACTTGTTGATCACATCACAACCATCTTTCATGAAACATTTGGAAGCGCGCCAGAACATATTGTCCGCGCGCCTGGGCGGGTGAACCTACTCGGTGAACACGTAGACTATAACGACGGATTCGTTCTGCCCGCCGCGATCGACCGTGCCACCTACATCGCTTTCGCTCCGGCAGATAAGGATTTTTCCACGCTCGTGGCTGTGGACATGGATCAACAGGCTTCCTTCACTCCTCAAACGATCTCATCGAAAACCCAGGTGAACGGTTCGCCTCTGCCTGAGTGGGCACAATATCCTGCAGGCGTGATGTGGTCATTGAATGAGGAGCATTTATCCACGCCCGCAATGAATGCCGTCTTTGCATCCAATGTGCCGCGCGGCTCAGGCTTGAGCTCGTCCGCTTCGGTGGAGATGACGTTTGCGCTTGCCTGGCAGACTCTTAGCGATTGGAAGCTTCCCTCCATGCAACGCGCGTTGCTCGGTCAAAAAGCGGAGAATCAATACGTCGGCGTCAACTGTGGCATCATGGACCAGTTCGCATCGGCGTGTGGTGTGGAGAACAAATTGCTCCTGCTCGATTGCCGTTCGCTCGAATGGAAAACAATCCCACTGCCTGAAGATGTCTCCATTGTCGTCGCGGACACAACCGTCCGAAGAAAACTGACCAGTGGTGAATACAACAAGCGACGCTTCGCCTGCGAAGAAGCGGTACGATTGTTAAACGAGGATTTGCCAACTATCAGGTCTCTGCGGGATGTGAGTGTAGAGGATTTCAATCGTCTCGCCGGAAAGCTTCCAGAGGAAGTCTCGAAGCGAGCGCGTCACGTGGTGGAGGAAATCGAGAGGTCGAAACAGGCTGAGGCATTGCTGGAGGCAGGCAACATCCGCCGTTTTGGCGAATTGATGAATCAATGTCACATCAGTTTGCGCGATCTATACGAAGTCTCCTGCCCCGAACTGGATGTGATGGTGCACGTGGCTCAATCGCTTGAAGGATGCTACGGTGCGCGTTTGACGGGCGCTGGCTTTGGAGGATGTACTGTGAATCTAGTGAGGCGCGCAGAAGCAGAACCGTTTGCAAAAGCTCTCGCCAATGGATATGAATCAGAAACCGGATTGGGACCCGAAATTTATGTAACACGCGCTTCCAATGGTGCTGAACTGTTACTGTAAATTAACAGCCCTCACAACATTGTGAGGGCTGCTCTCATTTATCAAATCTTATTCATCTACGGTGAAGTCTCGATAATCAGTTGAGGCGCATTCGCACCTGACTCGCGACTGGCTAAGCTGACTGCCGTGCTACCCGGAGTAATGAGCGCCAGGTTGTATGTGCCATTCCCAGT
>DASWEH010000585.1:0-7276 GCA_036394895.1 Anaerolineales bacterium | reverse complement strand
ACAGCGAACCGTGCTTTTCGATGAGATCGAACCAGCCCGCACACGAACCAGGGACCGTGACCGTATACGCATGGAATGGCGGCACGCCATGGCGGGTAGAAAATCCCTCTTTCTTCAGTCGATCAAGTGTCAACGCGGCGGGCGCGCGACCTGAGCCGTTCAACGCAGTGACTTTTTTCGTATCTGCTGAATAATAGAGCGCAAACATATCCCCACCGATTCCTGTGGAACTGGGCTCGGTCACATTGAGTACTGCACCCGCTGCGACTGCAGCATCAGCCGCGTTTCCGCCTCTTGAAAGGATTTCAAGCCCTGCCGCAGTCGCCAATGGTTGGGATGTGGCAACTATTCCATTGTGGCCGTAGACAGGAGAACGACGCGAGTTGAAAGGTAGTGTTGTCATGTAATAATTCCTACTTTAGTCGGTTGTCAAATACTTTATTCAAGTCTATTATAGACAAAATTCTTTCAACAAAGGGATTCTAATTGCATGGAAAATTCATCGCCCGAAACAGGAAAGTGGGCTCGTCGCTTCTTTACTATTTGGACGGGACAGGCGCTTTCATTATTCGGCTCGGCGCTTGTACAATTTGCATTGATCTGGTGGTTGACACAAAAGAGTGGCTCCGCAACCGTGCTCGCAATTGCGACTCTGGTTGGCATGCTGCCTCAGATTGTCATTGGTCCGTTTGCAGGCGCGCTCGTGGACCGCTGGAATCGCCGCATCATTATGATGGTTGCCGATGGAACGATTGCCACATTCTCTCTTTTGCTGGCTTATCTATTTGCAACCGGGGCAGTTCAAATCTGGCATGTCTATGCTGTTATGGCAGTTCGTGCCCTTGGAGGCGCGTTTCATTTTCCAGCGATGTCGGCATCCACGCCGCTGATGGTGCCGAAGGAACAATTAACGCGCGTCAATGGACTCAACCAAGCCTTACAAGGAGTCAATAGTTTGGTCGCGCCGCCTTTAGGAGCACTACTACTCAGCATTCTTCCGACTCAGGGGATCTTGCTGATTGATGTCGGCACAGCCTTGCTTGCCATTCTGCCGCTACTCTTTATCTCCATCCCTCAACCACAGCGACATGAGGAGTTGCAGCAACAAAAGGTGAAGCCAAGTCTCTTACACGATATTCGTGATGCCTTAATCTATATCCGCTCCACTCCAGGATTCACAGCTATTATTTTTATGGCGCTTTTCCTAAACTTTCTGCTGGTACCAACCAGCGCGCTCACACCCTTGCTTGTAACGAAACACTTTGGCAAAGGCGCCATCGAACTCGGTTTGATGGAATCATCCATAGGGATTGGGATTATTTCCGGCGGAATCTTGTTGAGTATTTGGGGAGGTTTCAAAAAGAAAATCGTTACTTCTGTAGCAGGCATTGTGGGGCTGGGAATGGGAGTGATGCTGATCGGGTTAGCACCTGCTCATATTTTTGCTCTTGCGATTGCAGGAAGTATTCTGCTTGGATTCATGATTCCGGTGGCAAACGGACCCGTGGGCGCGTTAATGCAATCCATCGTCCGCCCCGATATGCAGGGACGTGTGATGTCTTGGCTCAACAGCGGTGCCACCGCCATGGCCCCGTTGGGATTACTAATCGCAGGTCCATTTTCGGATTGGCTGGGGATACGCGTCTGGTTTTGGGCGGGAGGTATCCTCTGCGTGATGATTGCCGTCACAGCATTCTTTATCCCAATCATCATGAACGTTGAGAATTATAAGGACCCAACACAGATCCCGATTCCTGAGCAGGCGTAGTTCTCTTTCATCAGGCAAAAAGCCCGCGTCTCTTATGACGCGGGCTTGATTCTTTATACAGGAATTAATCGTGTCCTCCGCCTCTCTCACCGCCCGGATTTCCCCGATGGCATTGAGTACAAGTGGCTGTATGCAATGTTTGGGTATGGCAGGAACCACCGCCGTGATTAACGCCTCTTCCACCTTCATCTGCAATGCCCGGGTGCGGCCCGTTATATGCTGCAGACCAATTATTTGTGGTGTGGCAACCGGCGCAATCCAAGCCGAACATATCGGCATGGAATGCAGGATCATTATGACAATCCGAACACGCTGTTGACAAGCCAGAAAATTGACCCGTATATTATCTCTCCGAACACCTGTATACCATCTCTCCAGCCCATACAATAATTATTCTGATTTGATTGACGGATTTGCGGGAGGTGCCCCTGCGTAGCAGGGCAGAGGGGGCTGGGGCAAAAAAACAGAGCTGCCTCACGGCAACTCTGTCTGATTCGCAAAACTTTCGCCAAAGGCTGAGTCTTACGAGAGGGGCACCACATTGGCGGCTTGCAATCCCTTGGGGCCTTCCTCAACGGAAAACTCCACCTTCTGTTCGGCTTCCAACTTGCGGTAGCCGTCGGACTGAATAGCGGTGAAGTGAACGAACACATCCTCACCACCATCACGACCTATGAAGCCATAGCCTTTGGTGGCATTGAACCATTTCACGGTTCCAACGTAACGTTCTGACATCTTACAATTCTCCTGCTGAGATAGAAATTTATGCCCGCGCATGGCGCCGCGGCGCCACGAACCGGGCATGACGCAGGCAAGATTATCACTTCTATGAAGTGGTGTCAAGACCGCGCAGGGCACGTGTAACCTTTTTGTAAATGGACGCGTAGCGAGAAGTGAAATGGATCCATGGCGGCGACCACCTCACTTTTGGCGTTCCGCTTCGGATAATTCTGCGCAGCGCCTCTGGACCCTCAAACGGCTCCAGGGACATCAGTGAACGTCCCAGCTCGAACGTCACATGCGCATCCGAACCCACCGTTCCTGCGATATTATATTTTTCCGCGAATTGATGCGCCTGGCGGTTGAACCTCGGGAGCATGCAACGTGAGTTATACACTTCGATGGCGTCCACCTGAGGCAGGATTTCAAGCAGATCAGGCTCCTTCCAGCCGCCCTTTCGCTGTGTATCAAATGGATGCGAGACACTGATAAACGCCCCTTGATCTTTCAAACGGCGAATCGTTTCCTGCGGTGTGAGTCCTTTGGGGATCTCCTCGCTCACAAACGCCGCCAGGATCTCGCCGCGGGTCGTCATGATCTCCTCCCCAACAATGACCCGTTCCAAATCCAGGGCTTGCGCTGCCCGCGCGCCAGCAATCGTGTTGTGGTCAGTCACAACGACGCGGTCAATTCCCTTGAGGCGACAGGTAGCTACCAAGTTCGCCGGGCGTGTGAGGGAATCTTTCGAAAAAATCGTGTGGCAGTGGAATTCAACTTGAAGATAAGTCATGGGCAGATTGTAACTCTATTCTGTGATGGCTATTTAGAGGGTTTTGTTATAAAATTCAGGCAAATGGACGACGATCCTATTTATAAGAGACCGTGGTTTTATATTGCAGGCTGGCTGGTAATTTTACTGCTTGTCTATGGCTGGCAGATCCTTCGCATGGGTGGAATTCGTGCAAATTTACTGGACATTGCTTTTGACTTAGCCTGTGTTTTTCCTTTATTATTGATTTTATGGATGGCATTTTTCGCACAATTCATCCTACCCGTACGTACCTTCCGTGACCGTCAGAAAATTTTCGACCGTTTGATTACTTACCTTTTTGGAAGTCATGGTCCCGCATTGTTCATAGAAAATGGCAACATTAAGGAACATTCTGGGGAACGACTGAAAAATGGGCCAGGTGTGCTTTGGCTTGACTCAGCCAGTGCGGCGGTGACGCGTACACCTGTTGCGATCAGGCAGACCATTGGGCCGGGCGTGCATTTCATTGAACGATATGAGACTGTCGCCGGAACTGTGGATTTACATGCTCAGTTTCAACGGGTTGGGCCATCGGAAGGGGATAAACCATTTGCAGAACGCAAGGAAGATCAAGCCCAGGAGGTGTGGGATCAAGTTCAGGATCGTCGCAAGCAAGTCAGCGCATGGACGCGGGATGGCATTGAGGTTGTCCCAAATATCTCTGTCATATTCAGAGTAGCAACCGGTTTTCCACGCGAAGGTCAACCAGGTTCACGTTTTGGTTATAGAAGGGGCGTTACAAAGAGAGATAAGCAAAACGAAGAAAAGGATAAAGAGGCAATCCGCTCGGCAATTCTGGGCGAAGGAGTTAATCCTCATGCTGTTCCAGCGCGTCGGCGCGTCGCTTGGAATGAATTTCCGTCTGCCCTGGCAGTGGATGTATGGCGCGAGTACGCTGCGAAATTCACTTTGGATGAACTATTCAGGCCATCTCAATTGGTTCCCCCACCGCCTCCTCGACTTCCTCAGCCTACGGACGAAGAAATTGATCCACTTAGCCAACCGATTCTCGTCGGCGCAAACCGAGATACCATGCGGGATGGCCTTGCCAGGATGGTTCGTGAACTCAATTTAATGATGTCGAGAGCGATCGAGGCCTTGGAGGGGAAAAAGGAGGATAAATCTAAAAAAACAGTGATCGCTACGCCGTTCCAATCTGGGCCCGACGGTAAAAAAGAAGATCAGAAAAAGACTGCATTGCAAGTCATTAATGAAATGGTGAAAGCACGTTTAACCCAACCTGAAGTGGAAGTCCTTGATGATCATGGAAGGCGCGGCCAAGGCATCACGTCTAGCACTGAATACAAGTTATTGCAAAGCCGAGGTCTTGAAGTGATTAGTGTGAGCATAGGTAATCTGCGTTTTAACCCGACGATTGAGCAGACCATCATTCGCCAGTGGTCAGCCACCTGGTTGCTTAATGCTAGAGCGGAGAGAGAGCAAGTTGAAAGAGAGCGTATTATTGTTGAAACGAAAGGGCGTGACGAAGCGATCCGACAATATGCCAATTTCCTAAGTAAGGATCTAGTACAAAAAAAACCCGCGGGCCTCAAAGAGACGCTCAAAACCCTGCTGTTGCGGACGCGTACCATTATCATAAATAACCCTCAATTACGTCAACGGATGAGCGATGAACAACAGGATCTGGAAGATATTATCCGCTGGCTGGAGGGCAACGAATCATGAATATATCTGTTTCATCCCCTTTAGGAAACACGGGCGAGACCGCTCTACAAAGAGAACAGCAACTCTTTTGGGAGCTTTCGTCTCGCCTCATTGACGCGTTTCTCAACCGGATGTTCGATCTTCGACCAGCAAAGGCTGCCCGGCGCATACGGTATTTGCTGATCCTGTTTGTTTTGAGTTTGTTTCTCGTCAGTTTAAGATTCTATCCCTTAGGCTTATGGGCAAAATTTATTCAAGACATCTTTCTGTATTCATTAAATCCTGCTTATGCAGCCATTTATGTGGGCAACCCATACACAAATTTTCTTGCCTTTATCACTCAGGTATTTACCGACCCGCGCATATTTCAATACCTTCCGGTATTCCTGGCGCCATTTTTCATTGCCTTGCAATGTGCTGCCCTCTATCTGGCCGATATCTTTGAACTCGAACATGTCAGCGTGGCGAGAGCCTTTATTTGGAGTGTAGCCCTTTCGGGAAGCGCAGAAACCATTCGGATCAGTCAGGGAGATATTACAGAGGCAGGTCGCGAGTCGCCCACCTTTTTGATCGGAGGTCCTGGCAAGGTCATCGTTGATCTTGATTCGGTTGCCCTGTTTGAAAAATCAGACGGTACTCCACATATCATCGGGCCAACGGTAAAAGAACCACGCAGCCGAGCAACCCTGGAAGGATTTGAGCGCTTCCGCCAGGCGATAGATATCCGCGATCATTATGTGGATCTACGCGACCAAAACTCCAAGTCAGAGTCAGTCAAAAGCCGGAGCCTGGATGGGATTCCTATCGAGGCAACCGATGTACGCTTTATGTTTAGTATTTATCGGGGTGGCCAGAAATCGGGTACTGAACATCCCTATCCCTTCAGTACCAGGGCTGTTGAAGACCTGGTTTATAAAGCTACATCCAGGGTAACTCCCGGCCAAGCAAATCCATCCGCCTTCGAATTCTCATGGGTCTTTAACATGATTATGCTGATCCGCGGCAGACTTAGCGGATTCATGAGTGAACATAGATTGACTTCATACCTAGCCAGTATCGGCATTCCAGAACTTGAAAAGCTAAAACAGCGGGAAGAAATGATTGTTGAGCAGGTACAGGAATTAACGCAGTCCGAATCAGATGACGATTTTCTTTTTCCAAGGCAAAAGAAAGGCCTGCCAGAATTCCAGCCGCGTACAAAGATCAAGAATTTGTTTTCGCAATTCGCGGAGGAGTTTACCAAGAGAGCTCAGGGCAATGGCGTGGAGCTGCATTGGATTGGTGTCGGCACCTGGAAGGTTCCAACGGAAATTGTTCCCGAAACCAAGATTGTTCCTGAGGAACATCTGGAAGCATGGAAACTCAGTAGTGAGAACCTATACCGTGAAAATAGTGAAGTTTTGGAAAAGCTTGAGAAAGAAGCCATTATTCAAAAGATGATTGCCCTCATTCAAGATGTTCCGATCACAGGGTATCAAAAAGCCATAGGACCTGAAAACGAGCAAAAAAAGGCGATGAGATTTTTATTACAGGATTATCGCCAGCAACTCCTTGAGGCGGCTGAATTTTTGCGGGCCAAGGGGGAAGCAATTCCACCAAATCTTGAAGAAGCAATTACGCACATCAATAATACGTTATATCATTTCATATAAAATATATGCTATCGTTTGAAGATAATTTGATCAGGTCTAATGAAGTCAAACGGGCAATGAATATTCCATTGTCTGTCGTCGCGCTTGAGTCGACGGTGCTCACGCATGGATTGCCGCGTCCGCAGAATTTGCAGCTGGCTCGGGATATGGAACGGGCTGTCCGGGAAGAAGGTGCGACGCCCGCCACCATTGGATTTCTGGATGGTTACCTTCACGTTGGTTTGAACGATATTGAATTGGAAAGACTCGCGACCGAGCCGGATGCTTTTAAAGTGGGACCAAGGGATTTTGCGGTTTTTTCAATCTATGAAGCCAATGGCGGCACCACCGTTGCAGGCACGATGCTTGCCTGCAAGCATGCCAATCTCAAGGTCTTCGCCACAGGCGGGATTGGTGGCGTGCATCGCGAGTCAGGTTTTGATATTTCGGCAGATTTGCAGGCGCTGGCCACCATCCCAATGATCGTGGTATGCGCCGGGGCAAAAGCCATCCTCGATCTCCCTGCTACCGTCGAATATCTTGAAACGATGAGTGTACCCGTGGTTGGCTACGGCACAGATGAGTTCCCTGCTTTCTATTCGCGTGAAAGCGGACTGGACGTGACTATCAATCTTGACAATCCTCAGGATATTGTGGAGTTCGCCAAGGCACATTGGAGTG
>DASWEH010000584.1:0-8112 GCA_036394895.1 Anaerolineales bacterium | reverse complement strand
CCGAGCAAATAAATGACAGTTACTCAGCTCCATTTGCTCCGCTCGCTCCGCTCGGGATCATGATGTAAAAAGGCATGGCTGATGGGCACTGACGAAGAGGGGCTGGATCAGGTTATTGAACAACCATAAAATACATACGCTCGTCGTCAGGGTGCCCCCTCACCCTGGCGGCGGGCATTTTGATTTAATAAGCGACCTTACGCACCCTCACGCTCTCGCAGGGTCACATATCATCCCCAAACCGGGAGACCCTGCGGGAGTACGTCAAACACGGCGGCCACACGTGTGCCGGCACCATTTGCTAAGCAAATCGAGTGCAGGCAGACCGCCTCCGAGCACAGGTGCGTAAATCGGATTGTCAACACCGTACCCCCTGGCGCCGTCCGCCAGGACAGGTGTGCCCACGGTGCAGGTGTCCGACCTACCGCTGGCGGTTCATTACGACAAATCCCAGGGACGAAGTTAGCAATTCCGCCCGAAAACAATGATAGTATACTATTTCCATACTTAAATGGTCTAATTATGGGTGCATTGGGCGGCTAAAAAAACGGTGGACCACTCATCTGGTAGCAGGTATTCTTATTTTGATTATTAGTCGAAGGATTAAGATGAAATTCCAATCAAACATCCATGTTCTTTCCTTCCTACGGACTTTCGTGAATGCCGCGAGCATCGTCGTGTTTGGCGTTGGTCTGCTGGTCATGTTGGGATGGATCATGGATATTTCCAGCCTCAGGAGCATCCTACCCGGACTGCCAGCCATAAGATTCAATACTGCCCTGAGTCTTCTCCTCGTGGGCAGTTCACTCTGGTTCCTGCAAAATGAAGACGCAAGCCCTGCCCAGAACGGCATAGGGAAGGGCCTGGCAGGGCTTGCTCTCCTGATCAGCCTGCTGACGCTCAGCGAATATTTATTCGGCTGGAATCTGGGAATTGACGAACTCTTCCTCAGAGATTTACATAGTTCCCCGGAACTATTTCCAGGCAGAATGTCGCCGATTGCCGTGCTTTGTTCCGCACTCAGCAGCACTAGTCTCCTCCTGATTGGTTCCAGAATTTCTCAGTATTTCTCCGTGAGCGTATTCGTCCTTGCGATCATAGCGATCATGGACTTCCTCTTCGATTTTCGAGCTCTCTTTCGCAACCCACAAAATACATACAGTGCGGTACAGACAGCCTGGTCTTTTCTAATCCTTGCGCTCGCCATCCTTGCTGCGCGGCCCGCTCGAGGAATGATGAGGATTCTCTCGTCAGACCTGCCGGGTAGCAAAGCCATGCGCCTATTGCTCCCCGGGATTGTGATACTCACTGTTGTTATGGGATGGCTGGTTGAGCGGGCTGAGAGCCTTGGGTATCTCGACACTGGCAAAGAATCCATATTGCTGGTCATCCTGCTCATTTTTGTCTATTCTCCGCTGATTTATTTCATCGCAAGGAACATTAACCAGGCTGAGGAAGGGATGGTATATGCCAACCGGCTCTACGCCACACTGAGTCAGGTCAACCAGGCGATTGCGCGATTAAAAAGCCAGCAGGAATTATTCGAATCCATCTGCAAGATAGCCGTGGACTTCGGCAAATTTCGCCTGGCGTGGATTGGGCTCTTCGATCCTGATAGCGGACATTTGACGCCGGTGGCAGTGCATAGTTTCGCGGGACTTAAACTTCCATTCGAGGATATCAATGCCAGAGAAATGCCTTTTAAGGAGGGCTTGATGGGTGTAGCGTTGACATCGGGGCAAGCTCAGTTCAGTGATGACCTTATGGTTGATCATCGCATGTTGCACTGGCGCGAAATTGCCTTGCAGGATGATTATCATTCGGCGGCAGTGATTCCAATTCGTCAGAGTGGGCAGATCGTAGGGCTTTTGAACCTGTACGCCGCCGATGCAGGCTTTTTCAGGGTGAGGCAGGAACAGAATCTGCTTGAGCAAATAGGGTTGGATATTTCCTTTGCGCTGGACGCGATGGAAAGCGAGAGGGTGCGCAAGCAAGCGGAAGAACGTTTTGCCAGCGCGTTCCACTCCAGCCCTATGCCTATCACCATCACACGAGTCCGTGATGGAAAGATCGTGGATGTCAACGATATGTGGTGTGAAGTGTTTGGCTACACGCGCGAACAGGCGCTTGGCCGAACCTCTGTGGAATTGGGCGTTACCGACGAAAAGACGCGCCAGCAGGTCATGGCCACACTCAAAGCCAGGGGTTTGATCCGTAACATCGAAGCGCGTATCACCACCTGCTCCGGCGAAGAACGCGACATGCTCTATTCCATGGAGCTGCTCGAGATCAACGGCGAATCACATTCGCTCGCAACCTTGATTGACATTACTGAGCGTAAGCAGGCGGAAGAGCAGGTTCGACGCCAACTGAAGCATTTGACCGCTTTGCGCCTGATCGATATCGCGATTAGTTCGAGTTTTGATCTACATGTCATTCTGGAAGTTGTACTTCAACAAGTGCTCGCTCAGTTGGAAGTGGATGCTAGCTGTGTACTTTTGTTCAACCCTCAATTACACACGATTGAATATGCAGCCAGCCGCGGGTTTCATTCCGATGCTTTGCACTATACTCAGCTAAAGCTGGGGGAAGGCTACGCAAGCCAGGCTGTGCTCAATCGCAAGACGATCCACATCGCTGACTTAATGGAAACACGCGGCAAACTGGCCAGTTCCCTGCTTTTGGAGCATGAATCATTTGTAGATTACTATGGTACGCCATTGATTGCCAAGGGGGAGGTGAAGGGTGTGCTCGAAATCTATCATCGTTCCTATCTGAAGGTCGATTCTGAGTGGCTGGATTTTCTGGAAGCACTGGCAGGCCAGGCTGCCATTGCGATCGATAACGCGCAGTTGTTTGAAAACCTGCAACGCTCCAACGCTAATCTTGAACGCCGCGTTGCCGAACGGACTGCAGAACTCAACCGGATCAACGCGGAACTCGAACATGCCAATCGGATCAAGGATGAGTTTCTGGCAAACATGAGCCATGAATTACGGACACCGCTCACCAGCATTTTGGGGCTTTCCGAATCGCTCTTGGAACAAAGACGCGCCCTGCTGGACGATTATCAACAGAGGTCGTTGGAAATGATTGAATCCAGCGGGCAGCATTTGCTCGAGTTGATCAATGACATCCTCGATCTATCCAAAATCGAAGCTGGAAAGTTTGATTATTATCCGCAGCCCATTTCAGTGGACGATATTTGCAGATCCAGTTTATCCTTTATAAAAGCCCAGGCAACCAAGAAATCCATCACAGTCACCTACAACAATGAAGCGACACTGTCCAAAATTTTTGCTGATCCACGGCGTCTGAAACAGATCCTGGTCAATCTGCTGAGCAATGCGGTCAAATTTACGCTTGAACATGGCGAGGTCATTTTACAGGTCAATACTGATCTGGAACGGGACTTAATAAAGTTCACTATTATTGATAAAGGCATTGGGATCGCTGCTCAAGATTTGCAGCGCTTGTTTCAGCCCTTCGTGCAAGTGGATAGCGGTCTGAACCGTCAGCATGAAGGTACTGGGCTTGGGCTGGTACTGGTTCAAAAGTTGACCGATCTTCATGGGGGAAGTGTTCAAGTGGAAAGTGAAGTTGGCAAAGGGAGTCGCTTTACAGTCAACTTGGCTTGTAAACAAGATGAGATTGCAAAACTCGAAAATCTCCAATCACAAACTACGCTTCCATTGAATGAACAGGTTAAACAAACTGAAGATTCGATTGAAATGTCTTTGCAGCGCGGCGTAATTCTTTTGGCTGAGGATAATATGCCAAACATTTTGACCATCGGTGAATACCTTCAGTCTCATGGATATGAAGTTATCGTCGCGCATGATGGTTCAGAAGCACTGAAGAAGGCAGAAGAGATAAACCCGGACCTCATTCTGATGGATATTCAAATGCCGGTCATGAATGGATTGGAAGCCATCGCTCGCTTGCGAGGCAATCCCCAATTTGCAGCCACGCCAATTATTGCTCTTACCGCTCTGGCAATGCCCGGTGATCGCGAGCGCACTCTTCTGGCAGGTGCAAGCGAGTATATGAGTAAACCAGTTAGCTTGAAAACACTGCGACAGGAAATCACAAGACTTCTAGGGGGTCAATCTGGCACATAGCTACTTGACTTTACTCCCATAAGGAGTGCCTAATTTCAAGGACAAATAAGGTATGTCACCCTGAGCACCGCGAAGGGTCTCGTGTGGATTTGAGCTTTCTAGCTCAAATCCACACGGATTCTCACCTGCACTCCCTATGGTCGTTCACACCGTGACATGATGTTTTCGATCTTAGGTACTCCCCTCATATATATTATATTGATCATTACAGGCAACTTACTTCTTTCTCCACCCCAAACGAGGTTTGCATTGGCTATATTCCCACGTGGCACTCCACTTTTGCTATCTCACTAATAATCATTTACTGATTTTCACTCTCACAGGTTGTAAAGGTATCTATTCCAGAACCACCGATACAAATATCTGTCCCATCGCTGCCTGTAATAAAATCATCTCCATTCCCACCCAGGATGCAGTCGTTTCCGCCGAGACCATCAACTGTATCGGCGCCAGTGCTGCCAATGATCAGGTCATTCGCTGCAGTACCTGTCAATGTGCCAGAGCCGCTGACGATATTGGTCAGATACAATGCCTCACAAGCAGCAGGTTTAATATCTTGCGCCGTGACAGGAACAGACTGCTGCCCAACATTCGAGGCAGGTACGTTGATGCCGGCTGCAAATGCAGAACCAACACTGACAGCAATCAGCGCAAGCAAGGCCAACATCACGAGCCGCACTGGGAGTGGTATTCTCATAATCTGATTTTCCTTAATATCACTGTATCTGTTACTTCTGTTTTCGAAGTACTGCTTTTGTTGATCATATATCCAAATAATTCGTCCTCACTCTGCCCCATTTCAACTATGCCGTTTTCATTGATATCAGTCCCATAACTTATGATTTGTTGGAGCGGTGGTTCGATCTCAGCAACGCCAGTCTTGCCAGCACTAAATACATAACGATAGGTAAGCCCGTTGCACTGAACGAGGTAGTAGTGCAGAAAGTTGAGGGTCATATGCAGAATCACCGTGTTATGCCGCTCGGCTAGTTTTGCCAGTTCATCAATCGTGGTTACGTCGATGAGCATGGAGGCAGGCTCAAGATTCCGTTCATAAACATTCACCAGTAGTCCACCATATCTTAAGCGGATCAGCGCTTCCTGGCTCTCTTTCGTTGTCCTAAAAATTCGCAAGCCAACAACCAGCAGTCCACCCAGCGAGATTAGCAGTCCAAGCAAAGCGACTACACGGATCGCGCCAATCCGAGGTTTCCAGCCCAGCAGGGACAAGGTGTTCACTTCCAGGTTGGAATTCTCTGCCGAACTTAGCTTTGACAAATATAGGGGGTCATCCTGTCCCTTTGGAGTAGCGAGGGAAAAATGTACCTCATCGAATTGAAAAACAAGCCTGGGCTCAAACGAATCCATGATTGGATTTCCCAGCGCGTTGGCTGTCAGAACCACTTGCGGAATGATTTCTAACGTAAAATTGCTTGCCCGTAAGCCTGTTTCCTGCTTGAGGGTATTCACTAGGGATACAATCTGACACAAGTCCAGATGGGACGCCGTAGCAAACGAATTGCCGTTGAAGGTTGTTTGTTCCTTCATTGAGATCGTGCGCTGCCAGCCACTCTGTTCATCCATCACCCGAGCGATCAACTGATAATTTCCAGATATTGCCTGTAATTGGTTTCCCAATACATTATAGGTAAAGGCGATATTAAGGAAACAGGTGAGTCTTGGGAAGACGGGCTCACCCGAACGGACCACCTCTGTATCGTAGATTACCAGTGTCCCTGTGGCTGAATAGGAAAAGTGACTTTCCTGTTGATATTGAATCTTCTCCGCGGGGCGAGTGAGCGGACGGATAAAAGAAAAAATGCTTAGGCCCAAAAAGAACACGGCGAAAAATCCAAACAGGTAGAGTCCACCTTCGAGCATTCCACCCAGATTTGCAGATGGATTACTTTTCCCCTTTCCGCGTTGTTTTGGTTTTATCATCCTGCTTGCCATAAGAATACCTCCGAGTAAACCCGTTGTGAGACCCATATGGATGGGGTAACGCAGCCATTCCATTGCTTTGCCGAGTTTCGGTATATGGATCCACAATTTGCCGATGAGTTCATCACGGGTTGGGTGGTATGTATCAATCCATGAATTGTTATCGCCTTTGAATACATAGTGATCCTGCTCTATCGCGATGATACGGTGAATAATGTACGCGCCCATTACGGGATCATGATAAGTGACGACATCACCAACCTGATAGTTCTGGGCTTTGTGGACAATGACCAGATCGCCGGTATGGTAGTTGGGTTCCATGCTGATGCCATTCACCATCACATAGGATGTCTGACCGCCAACCTTAGCAGGCGCGAAGGCGATCCAAATAACCACCAGTCCCGCAAACAGGAGCAGGTTGGAAAAAATGGATGGCCGGCGCTGGGAGTGTTTCATGAGATTATTGTTTGGCTTATTGAAGATAAGGCCTGACTGGGAGGCCAAGCCTTATCTTCAATAACGATCTGATCAAGATTTATTTGTTTGTGGCTTACTGATTAATGGTCGCTAGCGACTATGGTGAGCGTGTTCATCGCGGCGGCTGTCGCTTGTGTACCCACGGTTGTATCGCAGGTCCAAATATTGGCAGCGCCAGCTCCGTCAGCATCTACGCAGTCGTACCAGACGCCGGCAACGGTATCCACTTCGATCTTCGCGATTGTAGCCACCCCATTTAATGTGAAAGTAACTGAGTCAAGGTTGGTAGGGTCGCTCGCATTGAATGTGTACCCAACCGCACTGACAGCGTATCCACTAACAGCCCCCGAACCGGTACCGGCTTTGCTGGTTGGGATACCAGTGAGGGATGCAGCGAATGCATAGGCGCTTCCTGCGATGATCACGACGACTAGGACGAGCAGTAGAACTTTGAAATTGCGAAACATGGCTTTTCTCCTTTTTGCAATCCCAATGTCAATCGGGGTTGCATTGTGATATGTAGCCATCCGATAAAAAAACCTGGCTTTGATAAGCCAGGCCAAACAAGCACAAAATTCGCTTTGTGACTTTCGGCGGCCTGGCGGTCGTGACCATTTTCATGGTGGTAGACCCATAGCTTTGCGTCACCGGTTTTCACCGGGTTTGCCTTTATCGGATGTCTTGTTGTGATCCTATATTAGCATAAATAGTGTAAGCGATGCCTTACAGAAAACCAAGCTTCGTTGCAGAATAATTACAGAGCAAAGAAAAAATTCAGGGATTCCGGAACATATCCAGGGTCTGCATTGATCGTTTTTCCCAATTAAGCGGCTTCCTTAGCGGTGAAGTGGCCTGCTGGGAGTACGCAAGTTCACCCGATTGAATAGGAAGATCACGTGGTAGGAATCGTGCATGAAAAGGATAGGGCCCGGAGCACTGCCCAAACAGGATACGAAATTATATGATATCAATTTGGAGAATCTGACATATAATTTTATTATCCAATCGTGGAGGATGTGATCGATGAATGCAAAAAGCGGATGTTCTCCTGATGTATGCCGAAAAGTTATTATTTGCTTCTCAATAGGTGCGCGCCCGAATTTTGATTGACGAAGGTGAGATTTAGGAGTCCAAGTGATGACCTTAAATAGTAAAACGATCACATACGAACAGCTTGCGAAAGTAATTGATCATTCTCTCCTGCGCCCGGAACTGACTGACGCCGATGTCTTCGCAGGTTGTGAACTCGCTGCCCGTTATCATGTTGCAACTGTGTGTGTAAAACCATGTGATGTGAAACTTGCGAAGGAAGCGCTTAAAGATTCAGACGTTCTGGTCAGTACTGTGGTTGGATTTCCTCATGGAAGTAATCTCACCTCGATCAAAGTTGCCGAAGCACAACAAGCTATGGAGGATGGCGCGCTCGAACTCGATATGGTCTTAAACATCGGTCAATTACGCTCGGGCAAACATGATTTCGTACGTGAGGATATCAAAGCTGTATGCGATGTGGCTCATGCGCGCGGCGTGAAAGTCAAAGTGATTTTCGAGAATGCCTATCTCACCGACGAAG
>DASWEH010000583.1:0-14405 GCA_036394895.1 Anaerolineales bacterium | reverse complement strand
AAATAGCAGTGACCCACCCAGGCGGTCAACAAAGTTGACGGCGATCATCATCCAGAAGTCGCGTGGGTAATCCCGGTATATCTGAAGAGCGCGGTTCATGAAAACTCCATTGATTGAAGATACTTCTTAAGTCCTGCGATAAGATATTCGATTATTTTGGTGTGTGGATTTGAGGCTATTATACAATCAAATAGCCTGGTCCTTTACTCAGACAGCTGGGAAATTTCTTTCCATGTTGAGGGTAGCCTTTCTCAACATTTGTGAGTATTGTCATGACTCATCGTGACATCCCCTATTCTATCAAATCGTATAATCATTCTATTCTTTGCAACAGGAGTATCCCATGGCTGAACACAAAATTCTCTACCTATCTCGCGCTGACGTTGAAGAAGTTAACCTGTCGATGAAGGAAATTATTGACCTGCTTGAAAAAGCGTTTTTGGAAAAGGGTAATGGCAAAGTGGAAATGCCACCCAAGCCAGGTATTCATACCATGCCCGATGCGTTCATCCACGCCATGCCTGCTTACATTCCGTCCATGCAGTCGGCCGGCATCAAATGGGTGAGCGGCTATCCGGAGAATTTCAAACGCGGTCTGCCTTACATCAGCGGGTTGATGATCCTGAACGATGTGGAAACGGGCATTCCCTATGCGGTTATGGATTGCGCATGGATCACCGCCATGCGGACGGGAGCAGCTTCCGCCCTCTCTGCAAAATATCTGGCTCGACCCAATTCCGAAACAGCAGGTATCCTTGCCTGTGGCGTTCAGGGACGCACGAACCTGGAAGCCCTGGCTTGCCTCTTTCCAATTAAGCGAGTCTATGCCTATGATGTTCTTCCCGACGTGCAGGAAAAATTCATTGCTGAGATGAAAGACCGGTTCGGCTTTGAGATCGTCGGAGTGAAAGAGCCGAAACAAGCGGTCGTCGAATCGGATCTGGTGGTTACCTCTGGACCGATTTTGAAGCATCCCTCTCCAGCGATTGAAAAGGATTGGCTGCAACCAGGCGCCTACGGGTCCGCGGTCGACTTTGACTCTTACTGGACTGGCGAGGCACTTGCCCAAATGGACCGGATCAGCACCGACGATCACGCGCAGTTCCAGTACTACAAATCGGTTGGATATTTCAGTCAGACTCCGGATCCTTACGCGGATCTCGGTGAGCTGGTTGCGGGACTCAAACCCGGTCGCACAGATGAAAAAGAGCGCACGCTGGCGATCAACCTTGGCCTGGCAATGGACGACATGGCTGTTGCGCCGACCCTTTATCAGTGTGCGAAAGAGAAAGAGCTGGGCATCTGGCTCACGTTGTGATATTTCCCAAAGGAAAGAAGAGCGACTTTCAAAATCGCTCTTCTCTTTTTATATTTTATTTTTTTCGATCCCTGCCATCGTCAGGTTCTGGAAAATCTTATCCATCTCTTCAGGAGAATAAATCATCTTATTCTCAAGCCACCATTTGAGCAAAGTGAGAAAACTGCCAGCAATAAAACTTGCCAGAATGGGAAGAGGGATGTCGAATTTCCTCTCGCTTTTCTGCAGACCCTGTTCAATTCGATTGCTCAGGGATTTTTGCATGTGCTTTATGAGCAAATCTATGCCGGGAGTCCAAAGAAGAGCTTTATAGAGTTCGTACTCTTCACCCACATGGCGGAATAATCCCAGACTTGGAAAGAAAGGGATTTCTTCCTGATTAGGGATACGGTGGCTCAAAACTTCGATCACCCGCTCCAACTCTCCGACGAACAAATCATCTTTGTCGCGATAATGAGCATAAAACGTGGATCGACCTATATTGGCACGTTCGATAATATCGCTGACCGTGATCGTGTTGTAGTCTTTTTCTCTGATGAGCGCAACCAACGCCTCACCCAATAAATGACGGGTGCGTTGGCTGCGGCGATCGTTCTTATCACTCATGGCATACCTCGTGGTTTCCGCACACTTTGGCTTTTTTATCCATTAATGGACATTCTACTCGGACTGATGATTGATTCTGGTCAGTCATAAATATAAAATGATGCCATCAAGGAGATAAATAGTGGCACACCATTCTCATTCATTTGAACAACCCGCTCAGACAGAAGGAAGATTGATCCGCTGGGCACCTTATTATGATCTTGCTGTAAACCTTACGACTCTCGGGCATGCGCGACTCTTACGGAAATTGACTGTGGATAACGCGTTGATCAAACCCAGCGATAGTGTCTTGGACGTAGGCTGCGGCACCGGTGAAGTAACGTTACTGGCAAAAACGCGCGCAAAAAATGGCAAAGTCTATGGCATTGACCCTGCACCAGAGATGATCACGGTTGCCCGAAAGAAAGCTGCGCGTAAAGGACTTGATATTGACTTCCGTGTGGGCGTGATCGAAGCGCTTCCTTTCCCGGATGGGAGTATTGAGGTGGTGACCTCCAGCCTAATGATGCATCATCTGCCAGAAGATTTAAAAGTGCGCGGCATAGCTGAGATCTACCGCGTGCTTAAGCCGGGCGGACGTCTTCTGATTGCAGACTTCATGCGCCCAACCGGGTCACTGCTCAATCATCTATTTATTGCCTTTACAAGGCATCAGGGATTGAAATCGGGAATTGAGGATTTACAAAAGCTGCTGAAAGCGGCTGGCTTCGGTCAGATCATACAACTCGATGGGAATGTTTTGATTATCGGGTTTGTGCGCGCTGTAAAGTAATAGGGTGGTTAATCGCTTGGAATAGGTTCTAACCCCAATAGCTGGGAAACGGTGACCAGGCTATATCCCTGACTCTGCAGGTACTCGATCATTTCAGGAAGAGCCTCCGCTGTGTGCCAGCCGCGCCCATTGGCATGCATAATGATGATCGAGCCGTTCTGGACGCGTTCACGCACAGCCCAATTCATGCGCTCCGCGTAAATAGTGGGATCGGGATCGCCAGTTTCGACATCCCATTGGATTGTGTAGAGACCATTCCAGGCGATTACGCTTAGTGTTAAGTCGTCATACAGACCAGAGGGCAGGCGAAAAAGTTTGGCTTGCCTACCGGTCAATTGATAGAGCAGATTCTGTGTTTTTAGGATCTCTTTGCTGATGAGTTCTTCGCTCAAGCCGGGTAAATCGGGGTGGCTCCAGGAATGATTGCCAAGTTCAAATTTGGGATTGGATGCCAGCAAGAGCGTTTCATCCACGTGAGTACGCATCCAATCGCCTCCCATGAAGAAAGTGGCAGGGACGTCGTACGTGTTAAGCACATCATAGATGCCTTGATCGAACCAGGCTGGCAATTCTGGTTTTTGGCATAGATCAAAGGTCAAAGCGACATAGGCTTTATCCCGATCGCCGTGATAAATAAAATGGACGTCTGTGTGAGGCAGGGCGGGAGCAATATCCGGTCTTTGTGTTTCGGTTGGTGTTGCAGAGGGCGTCACCGTCAGAAAAGGTGTGAATGTTGGCTCGAGTGTCGCTGTAAGCGTTGGAATAGCAGTCTCAGCGATTGTAGGAACATGAAATGGCGTATTTGTTGCTGTGAAATATAAATTTAAAGCGCGCTCTGCCCGACAGCTGGTCAAAAGGTATATGATGAGGATGGAGAATACTGTGATGCGTTTGTAGTGATTCATTTTATTCGATGAACTTGAATGTACTTAATAAGTTCTTGAATTCAATAATCAGGATTTCCGGATCATATTCGGACAGCTCAGGAAACGCGGTTAACGAATATTCTCTTATATTCAAATGGATTTCATAACAAAGATCGTTGTGGTCGGTTTGATAAGTAAGGGTTTCGAAAACATTGCTATATGTCCCACTATCGCGCGTGGAATATACGGAAAATTTAATATCGTTGATCGTCTCCTCTTCCGGGTTCTCGTAGTAAATATCTTTAAATCTACAAACCGGGCCGGCAGAAACACTAACCACCACATTTTCCAAGTTCTGCCCCGGAAAAAGTTTTTCAGTGTTTAGCACCAGTAACAGCAGACCGGGTTTTGAGTTATCCGTATGAGAAGTAAAAATTTCCGTCGAGTAAGTGATCTCAAACCCATTTTTCATATCCCGGTATGTTACGAATTCGCTTTCCTCTGCGAGAGGAGTTGATGTTTCTGTCGGTAAGGGTGTCGGAAGAGGAGTCTCTTGACTTGTTGCGGACGTGCAAGCCGCCAGCCAAAAAATCACGAAAACAAAGAAGGAAAGCCTTTTCTTGATCCACATTTGTCAATAGAAATTGCCAGCATTTGCTGAGGGCAAATACCTGATCGCTAATACTTATAAAACCCTTTTCCGCTCTTTCTACCCAGATATCCTGCATCCACCATCTTTCTGAGCAGCGGAGCAGGGCGGTACTTATCTTCACCCAGATCGCGTTGCAAAACTTCCATGACGAACAATACAACGTCGAGACCAATCAGGTCTGCCAGCGCAAGCGGACCCATGGGATGATTCATTCCCATTTTCATGACCATATCAATATCTACGACTGTGCCGACATTTTCCTGCAGAGCAAAGATGGCTTCGTTGATCATTGGGCACAAGATACGATTGGAGATAAAACCGGGCGAGTCGTTCGATTCAACCGGCGCCTTGTTCAATAGCATGCAAACATCTTTTGTGGTTTGCAGAGTTTCATCGCTGGTGGCGAGACCTTTGATCACTTCCACCAACTTCATCAGCGGAACAGGATTCATGAAATGCATACCAATCACTTTATCCGGGCGTTTCGTGGCTGCTGCGATTTTCGTAATGGAGATGGAAGATGTGTTTGTGGCAAGAATGATATCCTTGCGGGCCGAGGCATCTAGCTGATTGAAAATTTTGAGTTTCAGTTCAGGGTTTTCCGTTGCGGCTTCGATCACGAAATCTGCATTAGGGAGAATGTCGTAGGATGAAACAAAGTTAATCCTGTCCGCGCCCGCTTTTTGATCCGCATTGATCGTTCCTTTTTCCAGTAATTTACTCGTCGATTTGGAAATGGTCACTTTGGCTTTTTCCAACGCGGCAGGTTGAACATCCATGCATGTGACCTGATAGCCCGATGTCGCTACGACTTGTGCGATGCCGTTACCCATTGTGCCTGCGCCGACGACGAAGATATGTTTGATAGTCATATAGTTTCCTTTTATTCGCGCTGAGCGGAGCCCCGTGGGCAGTGTTTGTCTGTCCCGTAGACGAAGCGTGTCTATGGCAATTGCACTTCGACTACGACGTCTCTACGTTCATTCGGCGTCTCCGCTCAGAGCGAGGTTAACCTTGTTGATCTCTCCAAATTTTATGATTGTTCCGAATCTGCTCGATATGCCCTGGAATATGGGCTGAATAAATATTCAGCCATTTCTCAAATGTATAAGGCTCGTCATATTCGGGATGCTTTGCTGAATGCTCGAAGACTTCATCCGGTTGTTTTTTGAGCAACTCGTACGTAGTCTTGCGGACAAGTCTCACAATTTCCAGCGCGTCTTCGTAGCTTTGATCGTGATAATCCAGTTCGATTGTCCATTTATCCTGATCATATCCCATCAATGTGCCGCCCGGCTCGACAATTAATTTGCGAGCGCGCAGGGCCGCATTGGATTCCGAATCCGCCAAATGGACAAGGACTTCATGGACGCTCCACTCTTTCGGCTCTGGCTTGAACTTCCACATCTCGCGCGGGATGTCTTTGAGTGCTTCGATGAGCAGTTCAAAGCCTTTGCCGTAGAGCTCTAGCTTTTCGTTACGTTCTTGTTTGGTCATTTTTGTATACCTCAGTGGTCGAGACGCAAGCAGACGAGACCACTAGTTAGCTCAGAGTCTCCTGTTGCGTGGTGGTCTCGATATGGCGGAAGAGCGCCGCCTACTCGACCACCAGGTTGTTTTGTCATTCCAACTCTACTGCCATTGCAACCGCTTCACCGCCACCAAGACATAAAGATGCGATGCCACGCTTCAAGCCGCGATTTTTCAAGGCATAGAGCAACGTGGTCAACACGCGCGCCCCACTTGCTCCGAGCGGATGTCCCAGTGCGATCGCGCCACCATTGACGTTGACCTTGTTCCAGTCCCAGCCCTGATCGGCAAGGGCATAGCCATCCGCGAGGACTTGCGCGGCGAACGCTTCGTTGAGTTCGATCAGGTCAACATCGTTCAGCGTCCAGCCAATTTTCTTGAGTAGTTTCGGAATGGCATAAGCAGGTGCGGCAAACAAGTATTTCGGTTCTACGGCTGCTTGCGCGTAACCAACAACCTTTGCGATTGGCTTGAGGTTATTCTTATCTGCATATTCACGCGACGCAATGACCACTGCCGCGCCACCATCATTCATGGGGGATGAGTTTCCAGGTGTCACTTTTCCATCGGTTTTGAAGGACGGTTTGAGTTTTGCCAATACTTCCAGTGAGGTATCCCTGCGTGGACCTTCGTCTTGATCGACGATTGTCACTTCCCCTTTTCGCCCGGGGATTTCAACAGGAACAATTTCGGATTTAAAGCGACCTGTCTCTTGAGCCTCAATCGCTTTCTGGTGGGATTGGAGCGCAAACTGATCCATCGCCTCGCGCGTGACCTCGTACTCGTCCGCGATAAATTCAGCCGCGTTGCCCATTCCCCAGTTTTCGAACGGATCCCAGAGACCATCGTAGAGCAGCGCATCGGTGAGAGGCTGATTGCCGAATTTCAGCTCTCCCGAACGACCGCTGACGAGATAGGGCGCGCGGCTCATGGACTCGAATCCACCTGCAACAAAGAGATCCGCATCGCCGGCGCGGACAGCCTGCGAGGCGAACATGGCTGCCTTCAAGCCCGAGCCACACACCTTGTTGACTGTGCTCGCACTGACCGTTGCGGGAATACCACTCAGAATACCTGATTGACGCGCGGGAGCCTGTCCTTCCCCCGCCTGTACCACGTTACCCATAATGACTTCTTCGATTTCTTCAGGATTGATGCCTGCACGCTCTACGGCAGCTTTCACTGCGATCGCGCCTAATTGAGTCGCAGGCACACTGCTAAGCGAACCCTGGAACTTTCCAATTGGTGTGCGCGCCGCGGAAAGGATCACAGCCTCATTTTCCTTTGCCATCGTTCCTCCTTTAGCGAGTTTACGATTCAATTATAAAGCCTCTACTTAAGCGAGCGTGATATTTTAGACTTATGCTCTAAGCAGAATATAATACAATCCTGATATGGCAGATTTTGAATTATCCCTCTATGAAATGATTGGCGGTGAAACAGGGTTACGGACATTGGTGAACCGGTTTTACGATGTGATGGATTCCTTTCCTGAATCGGCAAAGATCCGAGGCTTTCATGCGAAGAGCTTGAATCAATCCCGTGAAAAACTGTTCATGTTTCTTTCCGGGTGGTCGGGCGGACCTCAACTCTACGTAGCGCGCTTTGGGCATCCGCGCCTGCGAATGCGACACATGCCATTTTCAATCGGATCCGTTGAGCGCGACCAATGGTTGCGGTGTATGAACAAAGCGCTGGACGAAAGTCAACTTGATCCACGCGTGGTGGAGTATCTAAAGCTCCACTTTGCGGAGGCTGCCGATTTTATGAGAAATCAGATAGAAGGCTAATCACTCTTCCAGGTGCTTTATCGCTTCCCGTCGGCTCAGCGGATGCAGAGGAGTAGATTTGACGAACTTTGTCACGGCTTTTGGATCAACGCGGGCGTATTGTCGTAGTGACCAGCCGATGGCTTTGTTGATGAAGAATTCTTTGGAGTCCAAATTCTCGCGGATGATCTCACGCAGCAAGTCAAAGTCTGTTTCTTTTTTGTAGTTGAGCTGAAACAGGATCGCAGTGCGTCTTAACCAGAAGTTATCGGAGGCGCGCCATTTGGGGAGATATTTCTCGCGGACTTCGGGGAATCTCTGAAAGTGGACTCCCACTGTCCCGCCGGCGATACTGTCTACTGTATCCCACCATGATTTAGTGACGAGCAAATACTCAGTTGTCTTAATGAATTTGGCGGGAACCTGTTTGTTGAATCTGCCAAGCAAACCAACTGCTACATATTGGAATTCACGCTGGAGTAGCGACCACAAGTCGCGCAAAACAGGGTCCAGTTCAGATAACGGAGGAAAGCCGTGTTCTTCAAAGAACTCTTTTTGAAGCGCCACGTTTTTTGGAGTTTTGATTCCTAAATATTCAAATTGATCGCGCATATACTTTTTCATCGGCGCGGCTTGAGCAGAGTCAGCATTTTGCTCGAACAACGTTTTGATTGAGGCAACATACGGGTGCATGGTTTTTCCTTTTTGGAGTGCAGGACTGCCCGAGGGGCTTGCTCCTGCAACTTTCGACAGCGCCCGCAGGGCAAGTGAGCTGTCGGACTCCATATTTACTTCTACGGCATTGGTGTATCTTCTGGATCATACGGCTGAACAAATTGCACAAGCCAGTTTTCATTTCCTTGATCTGTTACAGAAGAAAACGGAGTGACGATGTGAATCCACGTTCTGCCGCGATGAAGCGAGATAAGATTTCCCTGAGCGTCCACGAAGTGCATGGGACGTACCAAGCCTGTTTTCTTTTCCCATGCCCGGTTTTCAGTTGACCAATAAACCTTGAAGGCTTGTCCACTGCGAAATAAGTAAGCGGGATGTTTTTGTCCAAGGCTGAAGTCAATTTCAAGCTGATTGTGCCGAAAGCGATGGTGTTCGGCAAAGACAACAATCACATTTTCAAAAGCCATCTGTCTTTGAGTCAGTCTATCTGTTGCAGGGATAAGTGTCGCTGTACCATCGGCGAGGTCAGTCCAACGCAGATAGGTTTGCGAAATCGGATCATATTGCCATGCAGACTGAGTATAGGCATGATAAAAGACGTTGATTGTGTTTGCAGGCTTTCCGCCTTTGGGAACATTATCTGAAAATAAATTCCCTGAATAATTGACAGGCTGTTTTGAGTTCAAACTTTTTTCTGCGAGTTCACGCAAACGTCTGACTGGCAATAGCGCGCTGTTCGGTGTAGTCTTGTCCACGCCAAAGACAATTTGGCACGCATCGAGCATTTCGCCGATATCCCACGCGGCGCTGGCATACACGAGACAGCTGTTTGGAAACATGTGCCCAATTTGATCATAAGTTAATCGCCCGGAGCGGATCGGTCCAACATAAGGTTCTGATGGAATAAACCAGTTGGGCGGAGTACCGGTCACAACCGGGCTTGGAGTGGAGATCGGTTCTTCCGACAGGATGAAACCAGCATCCCAGAATAAGGCGGTTGAATCCGCTTGAAAAAGCTTCGTCTCACCATTGATGTTTGCGTCGCTGTCGCGGTCATCGTCGCCAACATCCAGCTTGGTGAACTGATACGCATCTGGTTTCATAAACTCAAGGACGACCTTACCTGCAGGTCGGTTGAATGCGTAAAAGCCATTGGAATCAGTCGTTGTTTCGCTTATAAGCTCGCGGCTGATTCCGTTCAATAAGCGGACGCAGACGCCGCCAATGCCAGCCTCCCATGCGTCCTGTTGGCCATTCGAGTTCTCATCGAGCCAAACTCGATCGCCGACCCAGCCTCCCTTTGGATGGATAATTTCTTCTCGCACCTTGCATCCACCAGTAACGTTAGGGACTGCGTGCGGAAAATCTCCGTAGAAGACGTTCAAGAAACGTGTCGTCCCTTCACCGATGTAAAGCTCATACACCCATGGCGCAAATCCAGGACCCGCTTGTGGTCGCGCGGTCACGGGCATATTGCTGATCGAAACAAGGACCGCCGGGAGCTTGAGAAGTGAAGGATTTTGTACCGGACGACCAGTCAGCGGATTGACATTGGGTGGAAAATCTCCCGCATCAGGTCCGTAAGTAATGGGGGAGAGACGTGGTTGTGGAGTAGATGTTGCGATTGGAATTGGTGTTAATGTCTTAGTTATAATGATTGGCACGGTCGTTTTTGTTGGAGTTGGTTGAATCGTCTGCCCGTTGGCGCAAGCCACGAGTAGTATTAGAAACCATAACGACGAAACATTACGATGCGACAATTCTCCAGTCTCCAATCTCGAATTGCGCTTCGATTGCGCAGCACTCAGTGTGATCATTTCACTTCGCTCCCGGTGGCTGGGAAAACTGTAATAACCATTGGCCAGCTGACTCTTCGGCGACGGTCGTTTCGGGTGTGACAACGATGATCCATGTATGTCCGGGCTTGAGTGGGAAGGGAGTCTTGTCATCAAGATTTAGAAATTGAATGGGTTTACGGCGACCGGTTTGGACTTCCTGGTCGCTTGCCACGGTGCTCCACCTGATCTTATACATTTTCCCATCGCGGAATAAGAGCGCATCCCCAACCCAATCCTGCTCCAAGTGAATATCCAGGTTCGTTGGTGAGACGACATCATGTTTAGCATAGAGAATGATGACATTCTCAAAATGTAACTGTCTTTTTGTCAGGCGGTCAACTTCGGGATGGACAACGCCCGCGGTTTGCTCATCCGCGTTATCCACGTAGCGCCACCAACTTTCGTAAAGCGGATCGTAGAGCCACTCTGATTGGTTCAGCCAGGCTATATACACGTGGAGTTTTGACGCATCCACGCCGCCTGCGGGAGGTTCATCAGCATAAACGTTGCTTTCGTAATTAATTTCCTGGTCCGGTTTTTTGCTTTCTTTGGCTAGTTTAACCATTTCAGCAATATCCAGCATATAGCCGCCCCCTTGAATATCATGATTGACAAAGAAACATTTCGGCAAATGCACCAGCACTTCCGCCGAAGCGTAGGCGTAGATCAAACACGAATCTGGGAAAAAGTCGGCGATGTCTGCATAGATCAGGCGACCTGAACGGACGGGTCCCACTTTAGCGGGAGCAAGTTCGGAGGTAGGTGGAGGGATGACTAGCGGAATCAAGCCCACGTCCACATGAAGAAGCGAGGATGTGACATCGACCGCGTCTGTGTAACCGGTCCCTGGATCTACATCACTATCAGTTTCTTCCTCCCCGGCATCCTTCTGATCAAACTCCATTTCCGGAGGCTTGAGGAATGCGACGAAATATTTTCCCGGTTCCACGTTGAAGCCATAATAGCCATTGCTGTCTGTCGTGGTCTGTTGAAGCAATGCGCCCGTTTTATCGTACAAATTGACACATACGCCGCCAACGCCGCGCTCCCATGCATCTCGAATGTTGTTCTCATTCAAATCCAACCAGACTTGATTGCCCAGGAGTAAATCCGTTTGGGTAAATGGCTCTCTTCTGACATCACAATTCCCGACAATAGGCACTTCGGGCGCGGGAAACTCGCCATAGAATGTGGTCAGGAAACGCGTGGTGCCTTCTGTGATATAGATCTCGAAGACATACGGCGCGAACGACAATCCCGCCTGAGGACGGGCATCGACCGGAAAATGCGAAATCGAAACCAGCACGGCAGGGAGTTGCAGCAGGGATGGGTCAGCAACGAGCAAACCTGTCAGCGGATTAACGGTTTGGACTTGAGGAGTTGGCTCAATGATTTGAGTAGAAGATGTGATCAATGGCGCTGTGGATTCGGTCGCGTTGATCGTTGGAGGAGTCGTTTCAGTTGGAATGCTTGGGGTGCAATTCCCAAGAACGAGAGATATTAGGATGAGCCAGATGACGAGAAAGCGATGGGTGGCACGAAACATTTTATTCTCAGGTCACAATCACATTTAACGTGACTATGACCTACTACTCAGAAAAACCCTTTCTTACACGCTCATAGGTATCTTCCAATGCCTCTGGCAACACGCGCGTCTCTCCTACTGCGGAGATAAAGTTTGTATCTCCGGCCCAACGTGGAACGATATGGATGTGCACATGTTCTTTCACGCCCGCCCCCGCGGCTTCGCCGATGTTCGCGCCCATATTGAAGGCTTGTGGGTTGTAAACATTGCGAAGAACGGTCATGCTGCGCGCGGTCAGTTCCATCATTTCAGCGCGCGTTTGTGGATCAAGTTCCTCAAGATTTGGCTGGTGATCAAACGGGACAACCATCAGGTGTCCGCTGGTGTAGGGATAGCGGTTGAGGATCACATAGGAAAGCTTGCCGCGGAACGCGATGAGATTCTCCGCGCTATCTTCCTTCTCTTGCGCGTTGCAAAAGATACACCCGTCTTCTCTGTTACTGTTTTCGATATATTCCATACGCCATGGGGACCAGATGTGATTCATAGGATGGTTGAATTGTAGCAGAGAATCACTCTTTCTTCTTACCTCTCAACTCTTTCCTTTTCCTCCTCCATCCTTCCTAATTCATCATTTTTCGATTATCCTCCCACCAATGCAACCCACACTTTTTCCGCAAAGCACACAGCAATGGACAGTCTCCAAGCTGACGTTCTATATCCGCAAACTTCTTGAAGAGGATGAAATACTTCAGGATGTTTGGGTGCAAGGGGAAATCTCGAACTTGTCGCGGCCGGCATCGGGTCATGTTTATTTCACGTTAAAAGATTCATCCGCTGCGCTCAAGTGCGTGATGTGGAAGACAAGTGCCATGCGCTTGGGGATCCCGCTTCAAGATGGCAAAGCCGTCGAAGTGCATGGCAAGATCGGCGTCTATGGAGTGAGCGGACAATATCAACTCTACGCCGATCAGATCCGGCCGGTGGGGGAAGGCGCGTTATACCAGGAATTTATGCGGCTGAAAGCCATGCTCGAGGTGGAGGGACTTTTTGCCCCTGAACGCAAGCGTCCCATTCCGATGTTCCCGCAAAAAATCGGCATTGTTACTTCTGCAACCGGTGCAGCCTTGCGCGATATGCTCAATATACTGCGACGACGTTTGCCGCTTGTCCAAGTCATCCTCGCTCCCTCGCCTGTGCAGGGAATTGAAGCTCCGCCTGCGCTTGTGAAAGCCATTCAAGCTCTTAATCTCCAATCTCCAGATATCATCATCCTGGCACGGGGCGGCGGCTCCATTGAAGATTTGTGGGCGTTCAACGATGAACGCGTCGTGCGCGCGGTCGCCTTGTCGGATGTGCCTGTCATTTGCGGCGTTGGTCACGAAACGGATTTCACGCTGTGCGATTTCGCTGCAGATTTGCGCGCACCGACCCCTACTGCCGCAGCCGAACTGGCTACCCAGATCACTGTGCAAGACCTCGCAGCCACACTTTCAAATCTCCAATCACGAATGAATAAGAGCGTTGTCGAATACCTCAACGTTCAAAAGAGTGTTCTTGCCAGCCTTCTTACACAAATGAAATATGTCTCTCCTGAGCGCCGTATCCTGTCTGAGCGCCAGCGCGTGGACGAGCTATCACGCCGCGCGTACTCTTCGCTGTTCCATCAGATTCAGCTGCAATCTACCCATGTCAAAGGGATGCAGCGCAGGCTTGAAGCGTTGAACCCAAGTGCAGTTCTGAGGCGCGGCTATGCGGTCGTCACACGGAAAGACGACGGCAGTGTTGTATCTCGTGTTTCGCAGGCAAGCGATGAAATGAAGGTCAGAGTCAGTGATGGTGAGTTTGAAGTTCGGAAACAGTGAGAAGTGAAAAGTAATAAGTATAGGCACTTATAAATCGCCAATCGAAAATCGTAATTCGTAAATCATCTGGAGTTCTTATGCCAAAACCATCATCTAAAAAATCAGAAAAAACTGTAGAAGAATTAACATTTGAAGAGGCTCTCGTGGAATTGGAAGAGATCGTTTCAGCGCTGGAAGGGGAACAGAATCAGCTTGAAGAGGCGATCAAATTATTTGAACGGGGGCAAGCCTTGGCTTCACGCTGCGGTGTGCTCCTTGAAGCAGCAGAACTCAAAGTAAAGCAAGTTGCGGGTGATGAATTGATCCCATTTGAGGATCTGTCCGAATGAATTTAGGAGCGTTGTTCCAAAATAAAGTGCTCATCGCGGGGTTAATCGCCTGGGCTCTCGCACAAATTATCAAGATTCCGTTGGATTTTCTGCGCACTCGCAAATGGAACTGGGCATTGCTTCTCACAACGGGAGGTATGCCTAGTTCCCATTCAGCCTTGATGACCGCCATCACGCTTGCGATCGGTTTGTATTATGGATTCGATCACCCAACGTTCGCGCTGGGTGTGGCAATTACCATGATCGTCACCTACGATGCGGCAGGTGTACGTCAACAAGCCGGGATTCACGCCCAGCGCATTAACCTGCTTTTCGATGAACTATTGCGTGGTCATCCGATCAATGAAAACGATTTGCGTGAGGTGATCGGTCACACGCCGTTGGAGGTGCTCGGTGGAATTCTGCTTGGACTGGTTGTTACGACCGGTCAATGGCTGGTTTGGAAGTGACATGTCACAGCGAGCCTGCGGGAAGCAATCTCCTTTTAATTGAGCTGATCAACATTTGGATCTCGGGGACTCGCAACAGAATGACTCCAAGCCCATAAATGATTCCACCCATGACGACGCCTCCTAGAGCAACGATCCAACGCGGCAGACTCCCCGTAGACTGGATCCAGAACCACAAGCCGATTCCCATTCCCAGCGCCGCGACCGCGCA
>DASWEH010000582.1:0-3981 GCA_036394895.1 Anaerolineales bacterium | reverse complement strand
TCCTAAACGCCCAAGCGCGTTCAGGCGCGGCGCAAAACTAAAGCCGATGCTTTCTTCGGTCAGCGACTCGAGGCTTGTTCCCGAGAGTTCTGCTATGGCTCTCAAACCGATACGACCCGTGTTTCGCAACACTTGAATGCCGCGTTGTACAAGCGAACGAGTTTCTCCCTTAAGCAGCGCGACATCCGCAATGAGACCGAGGGCAACGAGATCCAACAAACTATTTGGAGATGCGTGACCTTTCAACAGTGCCTCTGCAAGTTTATAGGCAACGCCCACTCCCGCAAGATTTGCAAGGATATGGTTCTCATCCAATAATTTCGGGTTGATGATCGCTCTTGCGTTTGGAAGCCCCGCACCTAATTCGTGGTGATCTGTAACAACGACATCCACGCCGCGGGAGTTGGCATAATCAATGGCTTCATAGGCAGTGATGCCAGTATCGCAGGTGAGCATGAGTTTCGCACCGTTGTCAAGGATTGGTTTGAGAGTCTCAATGTGAACCCCGTGGCTCTCCTTGCCGCGAATAGGAATATAGTAAATGACATTCGCTCCCAGGGCTTGAAGTGTTTGCACAAGGACCGTCGTGGAGGTTTGTCCGTCCACATCAAAGTCGCCCCAGACACAGATCATCTCCTGGTTGCGGATAGCTGCACTAATAATATCTACAGCTTTTTCAATTCCAGGGAATGGCGTGGATGGAAGCGAGTCGGGATGAAGGAACGCGCGCGCGGCTTCAGGCGTATCGAAGCCGCGTTGGACGAGAGTCTGCGCGACGAGCGGAGGCAGGTTAAAGTCTGCGAAAGATGCGGGGATATCTATAGGCGGAGGATTAATCCAGCGAGTCATAGAATAGTGCCACGTTGATGTGGCTCTATTTTAGCAGTTAGTTTTCCGTGCCAGAGTCGCAATCTCCGAAACTGAAATCCCAAAAGGCTTGCATCTTCGGGAGGATAAAGTCGGCGGAGAGCGAGGAGAATTGTTCCAAACTCCCTCTTGAATTTCAAATATTCCTCACTATAATGAATCTAGAAAAAGTTGCTGTAGTTGTATACAACGTTGGCGGAATACTCTGAAAATCATATGGACGCCGCTGGGTTTCTTCTCAGTGGCGTTTTCGCTTTAGGAGGCTTTCCACAGTTTGAACGAACTGTAAATTCCATTCGGTGAATTTCCAGAAAAGCTCAAACTCCTAGAAGGAGGTCGCTATGTCTCGGTGGATCAAAACCGGCCTGGGGATTTTGTTGCTGCTTGCAATTATGCCTGTCACGCCAGCGCAGGCGCAAACGAATGCAGATTGTCTTCTTTATGGCGAGCATTCCAACGGTGCCAAGTATTGCATTACGATGCCGCTCCCACCTCCTTACGGAATGTGGAATGGAGACCTGGTCATCTTTGCTCACGGCTATGTGGCTGTGAATGAGCCCCTCGACATTCCCTGGTCACAGATGACATTTTCGGACGGAATGGGTGGCATGATTACCATACCTTTCCTGGTGAATAGCATGGGATATGCGTTTGCCACGACCAGCTACAGTGAGAACGGTCTTGCGGTACAGCAGGGAATCGCAGACGTCCTCGACCTGATCAATGTGTTCGAGAGTCTGGTGGGTACACCCAACCACATTTATCTTGTTGGCGCATCGGAGGGAGGTTTGGTCACGACCCTTGCCATTGAACGTCATCCCGGGTCATTCTCTGGAGGACTTGCTACGTGTGGTCCGATCGGGAGCTTCACAGGCCAGGTCAATTACTGGGGTGATTTCCGGGTTGTGTTTGACTACTTTATGGACACACCTGATTTTGATGTCCTACCGGGGAATGCAGTAAATATTCCCAAGTCATTAATGAAAAAATGGGATTCAGTGTATGTCCCTCGCATTGCAGGTGTACTGGCCGCCAACCCTTTGAATACCCAGCAGTTGTTATCTGTCACCAACGCACCGACTGATTTGTCCGATCCGAATACCATTGGCGAGACCACTCTGGGCATCCTTTGGTACAACGTGTTTGCCACCAATGACGCGATCGATAAATTAGGCGGGCAACCCTTTGACAACTTCGACCGCGTCTACACAGGCTCATTGGACGATGCCCTGCTCAATGCCGGAGTAAAACGCTTCAAGGCACAAACGTCCGCGCTGACTGAAATAGCAAACTACTATGAGACATCGGGTTCTCTGCAACGCCCACTGGTGACCATGCACACAACAGGTGATCCAATTGTTCCGTTTTGGCATCAGACGATATACAAGGGCAAGGTAAATTCCATCAATCCATTCTCTCCATATCTTGCCATTGACATTGCCCGTTATGGGCACTGTAGATTTACGCTGCCTGAGATCTTATCGGGCTTTGGAAGTCTTGTTTACATGACCACAGGAGTCATGCCGCCAACTCCACCGATGATGCTGGATGCAGGCGTACAGGCACAGGCGTATGAATTCTCCCAGTGAGAGATATGTTGATCCGTGATGGGGGAAATTGTGGGAACCCTTAAATCAAACATGGAGACACGGAGCATCTGCAACGATACGGCTCTGTATCTCCATTATTGGTGGAAGAAATCTAAAGTGGTTCGAAGCGCGCTGTGAAGTGACGTAAGAGTTCGGGGGCGTAGGTGAATTCGTAGCCGCGAATCGATTCGGCGCGACATTTGATTTTTGCAAGGGAATCAGCAACGTAATCCATGTGGCTTTGTGTGTAGGTACGACGCGGAATTGCCAATCGAAGCAGTTCGAGCTTGGGATAATGCCAAACCCCTGTATCAGGATCGAGACAGGCAAACATCACCGAGCCGATCTCCACGCCGCGAATGCCACCTTCGCGATAGAGTTCCACTGCCAGGGCTTGCGCGGGAAATTCGTAATTTGGAATGTGTGGGAAGATCGCACCTGCGTTGACATACACACCATGTCCGCCGGTGGGCTGGATCGTGGGAATGCCTGCCTCGTTGAGTTGACAAGCCAAATAAGCCGTTTGTCCAAGCCGATACGCGAGATAGGATTCATCGAGACCTTCGTATAAGCCAACAGCCATCGCGTCGAGGTCGCGACCCGCAAGTCCGCCGTAGGTGGGAAAACCCTCACGCAGGATCAATTCATTTTTGATATTCTGGAAAAGCGTTTCATCGTTCACACACAGCAAACCACCGATGTTGACAATGGCATCCTTCTTGGCAGACATGGTCATGCCGTCCGCCAGGGAGAACATCTCGTGCGCGATCTCTTTCACAGATTTGCACTCATAGCCGGGTTCACGCTGTTTGATGAAGAAACAGTTTTCGGCGTAGCGCGCCGCGTCGATGAAGAACGGGATTCCGTATTCGTGATAGATATCCGCAACGGCTCTAAGATTTGCCATCGAGACGGGCTGTCCGCCTCCCGCGTTATTTGTGACGGTCATCATCCCGAACGGAATATTCTCGCCGCCATACTTTTCGATAAACGCGCTCAGCTTGTTCAGATCCATGTTGCCTTTGAACGGATGCAGATGGGTGGGATCAAAGGCTTCATCAACGACAAGATTCGCAGGTCGTCCGCCACGCGCCCGGATATTGGCGTCGGTGGTGTCGAAGTGCATATTGCTCGGCACCCATTGATTCGGCTTGACCAAACACGCCGACAGGATGTTTTCCGCCGCGCGTCCCTGATGGGTGGGGACAAAATAGTTAAAACCGAAAATGTCTTCCACAGCACACTTGAGTCGCTGATACGAGCGCGCGCCCGCATAGGACTCGTCGCCGCGCATGATCGCCGCCCATTGTTCCTGACTCATCGCTCCCGTGCCTGAGTCGGTGAGGAGATCGATGAAGATGTCTTCAGCTTTCATTAGGAAGAGGTTGTAACCTGCTTCAATGAGTGCGGCTTCGCGTTCCGCAGGTGAGATGAGGCGAATGGGTTCAGTTACTTTGATGCGGAAGGGTTCGGGGGGATAGTGCATGAAGTCTCCTTTGTGTTCCATGATTCAGTGTAGCACCGT
>DASWEH010000581.1:0-5875 GCA_036394895.1 Anaerolineales bacterium | reverse complement strand
TCTGCGCCAAAGCCAATACATGCCAATAAACGAGTTTGAATATTCGAAAGTTGGTTGACTGCGTATAACGACGTCAGATCTTCCACAGCAGTTCCTAACTCTGCCTCATCGCCGCGCACGAGGCTGTCTACACCGCCATCTACCAACAGGATCCCGTCAATGCCTAAGTGTTCACATAAGGCCTTGTAATTTTCGGTCAGCGGGAGAGCCCCTTTTTTGTGGAAGCACCAAATCGTTACTTCTTCATTCCGTTTTTCCTTGAACCAATTGACCAGATGAAACTCAGGAAAGTATGGAAAAACTCTGTCAGGTTTGGGAGTGATGCCTACAAGTGTTTTCGTCAAGCGGATCCCAAAGTCTATGTTTTCGACGTCTGAAAAACTATAGTTCGCCAGGTGAGTATTGACCCCATGTTTTTTGAGCTCAAAGTAAATGGGCAAGCCGCAGAAAACGTCAAAGCCTCCACCCATCCCAGCGATGAGCAGGTTTTTGCAATTGGAAAGTTGATCGAGGATGGGTAAGTTTAGTTCCATGATTATGTTTTGGCAATTCTCGCGGGTTCTCCCGGTAAGGATAAGGTTTGTACGTGGGTCGATTAACAAAGCCATCCATAATAGGCAGGCTCGGTGTAATTCTTTCCTGTTCGCACCGGTGTAAATGATCTCAATACTTTCATATTGATTTCAGGCAGCGATAGTTCAGGAAAATCTTCCATAAATTTGCTGCGAAGGTCGGCGCGAATTGCTTCGGCTTTTTCCAACATTCGAAAGATTCGCTGACTTGGGGTCAACTTAGTAATGAGTTCTATCTCTTCCACATCAATCGGCTCGAATCCATCCACAATGGCGGAGATTTCTTCGGAGATGAGGGGGCGTTTGTTTTCCATAGCGCAAGTATACAATGGACCTGTCTACTTGTTTCCCTGTGTACCTGTATACTCTTTTAGAACTTCTTCCGCTTTATCAATCCGAACAATCTTCTCTGCAACTAATCGCGCCGCGACCTTTTCGATTAATTCTCCGCTCGCCCCGGCGGCGATGGCAACTTGCCTTGCGTGTAATGACATATGTCCGCGTTGGATACCTTCGGTGGCGAGCGCGCGCAGGGCAGCCATGTTTTGAGCAAGTCCTACCGAGACGATGATCTCCGCCAGTTCATTCGCAGTTTTCACGCCCATGAGCTTGACCGCGGCTTGCGCAGCGGGGTGGACTTTGGTCGCGCCACCGACGATTCCTACTGCCATAGGCATTTCGAGTGTGCCGATGAGATTTCCGTCCGCGTCTTTGCCCCAAGTTGACAAGGAAGTGTATCTGCCAGAGCGCGCCGCATAGGCATGTGCGCCTGCTTCGATCGCTCGCCAGTCGTTGCCTGTAGCGATGACGACCGAATCCACGCCGTTCATGATACCTTTATTGTGGGTCGCCGCACGATACGGGTCTACCGCCGCGAAGGCGTAGGCGGCGATAATACCGTCACGGACTTCTTCGCCTGTAAATGAGCGGGTCGGAGACCCGCTTGTAGCGGTCGGCTGGGTTTGGGTCTCTGACCCAAAACTCAATTCATTGACAGGAATCGTACAACGTGCGCGGGCAATGCGTCGATCCGCCAAATTGGATAGGATGCGCAAATGGACTTTTCCGCCTGTGATGGATTCAACGCGGGGGGCAAGCCGTTCGCAGGCAGTGTTGACTGCATTCGCGCCCATGGCATCTCGGACATCATAAATGAGATGAACGATAAGAAAAGGACCGATAGGCGATGATTCGATCATTCGAACTTCGAGATCGCGTGCGCCGCCGCCGAATTTCTTGAGGATTGGGTCAATCGAGTCCGCTTCGGCGAGGAGTTCTGCTTTGTGTTCGTAGAGTTTGAGCTTTGCCTCCTCTAAATGGGTAACGTTGATGACCTGCATTTGCCCGATCATAAGCGGATCGGTCGTGGTGGCCGTAAATCCTCCGCCTGCGCGGGCAAGTTTTGCCATAAAGGAAGCACCCGCAACCACAGAAGGCTCTTCGAGCGTCATCGGAACGAGTACATCCCGTCCATTCACCATAAAATTCAACGCAATACCCAATGGCAGGCTATACACACCGATCACATTCTCGATCATATGGTCAGCCGCCTCAGGGGAGAGCCCGCCTGTGGTAAATGGGAGCAGGTTTTCGGGAGTCTGAGATGCAGACTCCACAAGCTTGGCGCGGCGCTCGTCGAGACTCATATTGTAAAATCCAGAAATGCGGGAATTTATCATTAGGTTACCTTTACAAAAATGAATTGTATGCCTGTTACCTGCCAAAATCTATCACATTTTATGAGATAATAGCGGCGAGGTGTCATTGAAATGCTTTTAACGCGTGAACAACTTCAAGAAAGACTTATTGCTCTACACAAAGCCAGCCTCGAACTCGTCAAAGATGTGTCGCTGGATCATTTATTGGAACGGATTGCTAAAGTTGCCTGTGAACAATCAGATGCTCGTTATGCTGCGCTGGGCGTACTGGATGAAGGTGGCAAGCTGGTAAAGTTCATTTCAGTGGGAATGACCGATGATGAGATCAAACTCATTGCCCATCCCCCTGTTGGAAAGGGGCTGATCGGCGAGCTGATGGATACCGAAACCCCTCTTCGTGTGCCGGTGATCCAGGAACACCCGCGTTCTTCTGGGTTCCCAGCTTATCATCCTCAAATGGTTTCGTTCCTGGGTGTGCCGATTCGAGCAGCAAACAAGCAATTGGGACAAATTTATCTTACAGAAAAAATCGACGCGCCTGAGTTTACTGCCGATGATGAAAAAATCATCCAGATGCTGGCTTCCTATGCCGCCGCAGCGATTCAAAATGCCCGTCTACATGAAAATACGCGCCGCTTGGCTGTGCTCGAGGAGCGCGAACGGATTGGCATGGACTTGCATGATGGCATTATTCAGGCAATTTACGGTGTGGGATTATCTTTGGAAAGCGCGTTACATTCGTTTGATGATGAGCCTGAGGATGCAAAAACACGCGTCCGGCATTCCATTGATGGTTTGAACCAAGCAATACGCGATCTACGCGGTTATATTTTGGACTTAAGACCGCGTCAGATGGGGAATGAAGGCTTGATGAGCGGTTTGAATCGTCTCATTACCGAGTTCCGTGCCAATACACTAGCGAATGTTCAACTGAGTGGAACTGAAAATGAAGTAAAAGACCTGCCTCAGTCGCATTCGATGGTGTTGTTCCATATTGGTCAGGAAGCCCTGGCGAATGTTGCCAAGCATGCCAAAGCAAAACAAGTAGATATTTCGCTTTGGTCAACCGATGAACGCGTGCTGATGGAGATCCATGACAACGGCAAAGGCTTTGAAATGGAAAAGATGAACGCCAGCATCGGTCATGGGCTCGCGAACATGCAAACGCGCGTACGCGCGGTGGGGGGTGATGTGGACATTTCCTCCGTTGTGGATGAGGGAACGACGGTCCTTGCATGGGTACCGCGACACGCGCGTGAGTAAAAGCATCGAATCAAAAATTTCTTTTGGATTGAATCACAGGATCTTGAGTCTCAAGAATAGAAGAAGTAAAGTTTTCGTTGCACAGTTCGTTAAGGAAGAGAACATCCATATTTATTTTTATAAAGTTAAATCCCAATTAAAACCCCATATGTGGGGGTGGAAAAAATAATAAGGTTGTACTTGGCTGAAACGTGCGTTCTATAAAAATGATGATTCATAGATTGGTCGCGCGCTGAATCTTTAACATTGAGTGACCTTAAAAAAACGGAAGTTTTAAAACTAGCGTAGGCTTTGCGTGTTGTTATTATGCTACTATATCTGCTAGAATGTAGTCACGCTGAGATAAGGATGTGGTGAAAGAAACCCATCGCAAGTCCCACTAGATCTCATAATAATTTAGCAGTATTTTCGAACGAGCCGCTGACAAAGCGGATTAATTCGACATTACTTAATTTCCGTACCAGTGGAGCGATTTATGAACGCAGAACAGGCATGGCAATCAGTACTCGGGCAACTCCAAATGGAAATGCCACGCGCCTCTTTCGATACGTGGGTGCGCGACACAAGACCAGTTTCTTATCAGGATGGGACATTAACCATCGGAGTTCGCAACGCATATGCGCGTGACTGGCTGGAGAGCCGTCTCGCCAGTACTGTCAGCCGTTTGCTTGTTGGGATTATGAATGCCAGCGTTGCGGTCAACTTTATCGTGAACAGCAATGAACCAGAGACGATGATGGATGAAGTACCGCTCGCACAACCGGAGCCCGTTGTGGCTTACCAGCGAAGCAGTCCTGCGGACGATCAGCCCGTTCGCCCCTCCAACATGAATCCGCGCTATTTGTTCGACACCTTTGTAGTTGGCTCGGGCAACCGGCTTGCTCATGCGGCTTGTCTGGCAGTGGCTGAGAAACCGGCGCGGGCGTACAATCCGCTGTTCCTGTATGGGGGCGTAGGGCTTGGCAAAACGCATCTTCTGCATGCCATTGGAAATAACTGTCATGCACGTGGATTGAACGTACTCTATGTTTCTTCAGAAGAATTCACCAACGATATGATCACTGCCATTCGGACCCACACGAATCAGGCTTTCCGCGAGAAATATCGCTCGGCAGACGTGTTATTGGTGGATGATATTCAGTTCATTGCCGGTAAGGAGTCCACGCAGGAAGAATTCTTCCATACCTTCAATACGTTACATGGACAGGATAAGCAGATCATCGTTTCTTCAGACCGCCCACCGAAATCGTTGAATACACTGGATGAACGCTTACGTTCCCGCTTCGAGTGGGGCCTGACCGCCGATATTCAGCCGCCGGACCTTGAAACCCGGCTTGCCATTTTGCGCTCGAAAGCCGAACGGACCGGTCGCCAGATCCCGGATGATATTTTGGAAAGTATCGCGCGTCGCGTGCAATCCAATATCCGTGAACTGGAAGGCGCCTTGAACCGTATCCTTGCGTTTGCTGATCTAAGCGGTGCGCACTTAAATCCCCAGCTAGTAGAAGTGGCGTTGGCAGATCTGCTGCCACAACGCAGCGATGTTCAGCCTCAAAAGATCATTGAACTAGTCGCAAGAGAATGGCAGACGACCGTGGAAGCCTTGCTCGGGCGCGACCGCTCCCAAAAAATCGCTCAACCTCGCCAAGTTGCCATGTATCTTTTACGAAAAGAGACTGATGCCTCTCTTCCACAAATCGGTGAAGTGCTGGGTGGGCGCGATCATACTACTGTGATGTATGCCATCCAGAAAATCGCCAACGATATCGAAACCAAGACAGATTTGCGTAAACGTGTGGTCAACGTCAAACAGCAGTTATATGGTCAGGGGGCTGTGATTTAGCAAATTCGCCTCGAGGAAACTCGGGGCTTTTTTATTGATATCCGTATTCAATCTTGAAGAGTATCTAGCATAAAAATGATCATGTCATTCTGAACGACCGAAGGGAGTGACACTTGCGCCGGCACGATTTGCTAAGCAAATCGAGTGCAGGTGAGAATCCCTGAGAATTTCAGCCGATTGGCTGAAAATTCTCAGGAGACACTTCGCTTCGCTCAGTGTGACATAGCCTTATAACACCTCGAAATTAGATACTCCCCAATCTTGCTGGAGGCGTGAATCACTTTTTTCTATGATATAATCTCGCCGCTCTGAACCCTTCGGCTACGGCACAATAATTTCATGCCTCCGCTCAGGATGAGGGCATATCTTGCCTGGGACGGGCAACAAGCGTCCTTGAGTGGGTCTGGCTCGTAGAGCCGTATCCCCACTAAACTCATTCCGTTCCGCGCTGGCGCAATGGCGCCACGCGTGGGAGAACGGCAAATAGTAGGAGAAATCATGGCTGTAATCCCTATGAAAGCCCTGCTTGAAAGCGGCGT
>DASWEH010000580.1:0-5488 GCA_036394895.1 Anaerolineales bacterium | reverse complement strand
GCACACTGACCCCATCTGGCCAGAGATGTTCCGCTAACACATGTTGGGATTGCACGACAGCGTTGACGGCGTCCAAGGCGCGTGGAAAGACAACGAAGAATGAATCGCCATGGATATCCACGACTCTTCCATGATTCGATTCGCACGTCTCGCGCAAAAGCTTCTCGTGATCTGCGAGTAGAATTGCATACTTTTCCCCCAGCTGCTGCAGGAGGCGTGTGGAGCCTTCTATATCTGTGAATAGAAATGTAACCGTGCCGGAGGGAAGGCTATTCATTGGACTTGTCCAGGGCAAGGGCAATCGCTTGATCCATTGTCATTGTGTTTCCTTCGGCTGCAAGACGGGCGAGTTCTGTGTCGGTCAAATGGTCGCGGATCGCTGCGAGATTACGATCCACCGAAACCTGTTCAACAGGCGGGCGAACCTCTCCACTATCCTCACGCTGTTTTGACACCCAGGAAAATAATTTAATCGCTTTTTCCCACTCCTGTTCGCAGACAGCCAGGCTGGCAAGCCCTTCGACTGTAAAAAGAACCCCGACTCTTGTATTGCCCTTCTGGTAAGGGATTAACGCCTCCCGATAATACAGTCGTGCTTTTTCCCATTCATCAAGCCGTGTGTATAGGTAGCCCAACCTGGCATTTGCCCAAGCTTCAGAAAGCACCAGACCTTTCTGATTCGCCCAGGATAAACAATTCTCATAATAGATGTGTGCAAGCTCATAATTGCCCTCATAATAGGCAAGATCCCCGAGGTCATAGGACATCGTAATTGAATTCCCCAGGATAGAGACATGCTTCTGTAGAATCGACAAGGCTTCGTCCAGTCGCAGGTGAGCCAGTTCAAAGTTCCCTTCGCGGATCGCAAGTGCGCCAAGCTGCTTCAAAACCTCGATGGTCCCAGAGATAAATCCCAACTCACGATAGATGGATAGGCTTTCCTCCAGCGATGCCAGCTTGCGGGTGTAGTCCTGCGTTTCCATGAGCCAGCCAAAGTACAGCAGGGCAAATGCGGTCAAGACTTTGTCATTTGTTTCATGTAATAAGGTGAGCGCCTTTTTAAAGTAAGCCAAGCCAATGTCGAGGGTGTCAGCCGCCAGCGCGGCTGTCAGATATCCATGAGCAAGTCCATTCCGGTCCCCTAATTTTTTGTAGATGGATAATGCCTCCTCAATCATGGCTTGGACCCCTGCAGAACCCTCATTATTCGCGTTGGCATACCATGCCCAGTGCAGCAAGCCATGTGCCCTGGTGGTCGTCATGGCCGAGTTTGCCGGGTGGGATATTAATTGCTGCAGCCAGTTCTGCATATCCATCAAATTGTTTTGATTGTCTAAAAAGAGATAGCTAAGGCAATTGACTAGCTCCAGTCCGGCATCCGGGCGTGTTTCAATGGACCATTCCACAGCTGCACGAAGGTTGTCCCATTCATTATCCAGCCAGACCAGCCAGACAAGCTCCTTTGGCCCAAAAAACTCGAGCAGGATCTGCTTTGCCATTTGCAGATAATAGTCGAAATGCTTGTCACGAATCTGATTCCCCTCACTCACATCCAGCAATTTCTCACTTCCATACTGGCGGATGGTTCCCAGCATACGATAGCGAAAGGGTGCTTGTGCTGAGAGAGACTTCTCACTTGATCGCGGTTTCTCGATCACCATCACCAGGGATTTGTTTACGAGCTGTGAAAGAACATCCAGTACCTCGTAGGATTCGATGTCATCTCCTGCACAGACGGCTTCTGCGGCTTCGAGAGTCCAGCTGCCTGCAAAGACGGAAAGCCGACGCAGCAACAGTCGCTCGTTTTCTGTGAGGAGGTCATAGCTCCAGTCGATCAGCGCGCGCAGAGTTTGCTGGCGAGGCAGGGCAGTTCGGGAACCGCCAGTCAGCAAACGGAAGCGATCATCAAGGCGTTTAGAGATCTGTTCAACGGTTAACACCTTCACCCGAGCAGCAGCAAGCTCGATCGCCAGCGGGATACCATCGAGACGGTGACAAATCTGGGCGATGAACGGCGCGTTCTCTCTATCTACAACAAAATGTGGAGAGACCAGGGAGGCACGGTCAATGAAGAGCCGCACAGCTTCATATTGCGAAAGTTGCTCCATCACCGGCAGATGTTTGATATCTGGTAGGGAAAGCGAAGGCACCGGGTAGGCAAGCTCGCCTCTAAGACGCAGTGACTCACGGCTTGAGGCTAAGATTTTGAGATCAGGTGCGGCATTCAACAAACTATCCGCGACCCTCGCGCTGGTTTCGATGAGATGCTCACAGTTATCGAGAATAATCAACGATCTCTTCCCGTGCAGGTATTCCTTCAACAACTCGATAGGTGCCCGACCTGGCTGTTCATTAACGCCTATTGTAGAAAGGATGGATTGGGGGATTAGTTGGGGATCTGTCAGTGATGCGAGCTCCACGAACCAGGTTCCATGAGGGAACTGATCAAGCAAATCTACGGCGACTTGCAAGGAAAGGCGCGTTTTTCCCGTGCCACCCGACCCTGTTAGGGTAACGAGTCGATGATTGGCCAGCTCTTGCTTGATCTCAGCGATCTCCTTTTCCCGCCCGATAAACGTTGTGAGTTGCACGGGAAGGTTGTTAGGGAACGCGTCGAGGGTGTTAAGTGGAGGAAATTTCGAAGGAAGTCCCAAGGCATTCAATTGGTACAGGTGTTCTGGGCGCAGCAAATCCTTCAAGCGTCTCTCGCCGAGATCGCTGATCTCGGTATTTTCGGGAAGGGAATCTCGTACCAATTCGCGCGTGGCTCCTGAAAGGAGCACTTGTCCCCCATGCCCGGCAGACATAATTCTTTGGGCCAGCGCAAGAGTTGCATATCCCATGTATGCATTTTTATCATTTAGCTTTACTGTGCCCGTATGCATTCCCATCCGCACTTTAATGGGTGCTGGGGACCAGGCTTCGTTATGGAGGCGTTGCTGGGCATCGAGCGCGGCATATACGGCGTCTATCGAGGAGGAAAACGCCCCACAAAAAGAATCTCCAGTCACCTCATAGATATATCCCTCATGAGCCTGAATAGACTGACTCAGGATCTCATTGTGCCGCGCCATCAAGCCCTCCATGGCCTCGGGATATTGCTGTGCCAGCTTGGTACTGCCTTCGATATCGGTGAAAAGGAAGGTGACCGTACCTGAGGGAGGAAAAGTCATACGGGAAGTATACAGATATTAATGGTCGCAGACAAGCGTAACATAAGTCGTTTCTCAGAAGGAGTCTCGATAAACCGATGCACGATCAAACCCGTAAAGTACTCAAAGAGGATCAGACATCGGTTTTCTCTAATGCATATGCAATGGCTTGTTCCATCATCATGGCGCGACCTTGTGCTTCGGCAGCTGCAAACGCTGCTTCACCCAGCGCAGCACGGCAAGGTGCAAGCCAATTCTCAAAATCTATTTCGTCATCGTCCCTCCATACTCCAATGGAGGCCCAGACATTTCTTGCAGCCCAATATAGGTGAACCGCGCGCGCAGGATCGTCTACGCGCTGTGCGACTGCGGCAAGCCGACTTATTGCACCAGCAATTCCATGTTTGCTATCCAATCGCCGTGCAAGAATCAATGCTTCTCGTAATGCAGTCATTCCACGCTTCACATCACCCTGCTTCACTTGGAGACTACCAATAAAGTCGAGGGCAAAACTTTGAAAATATGAGTCGCCAACTTCGCGGAATAGGGCCAGCGCTTGCTCATGAAGCGAAAGTGACAACGCTAAGTTATTCTGCTCGTAGGCCCCCAAGGCAAGAGACATCACGGTGTGGGCATACTCCCATTTGTCGCCAACCTCCTGAAAGAGAGCCTTGCTTTCTTCCAAATTGGATTGAGCTTCTGCAAATTTTCGTTGCATGACCAAAACCAGACCAAGAATAGAAAGTGACCTGGCGATATTCGGTTTGTCGTCACGGGCACGCGCAATAGAAAGCGCCTGCTCAACCAAGGGCCTTGCTTCCTCGGCTCCAATTTGCGTCCAAGTATGATGCGCGAGTTGAGTTAATACCTCTGCTTGTGACTCAGGATATTTTTGCACATCAAGTAAAGCCAAAGCGAGCCCAAGCGCGCGCCGCGCCTCGGTGTGGTCAGAGTGTACGAACCAGAACCAATGAAGGTTTCGCACCAATTGAAGCGCAACTTCGGTCTGCTTTATTTCAATTGCCCAGTCCAGAGCGGTGCGCAAATTATCACGCGCTGCATTGAGACGATGCAACCATTCAACTTGATTGGGTCCGCGCATTCCTTGTCCTCCTTGCCTAGCAAAATTAAGGAAATATGCTAGATGCAAGTTGCGGATTTCGGTTTCCTCGCCCAATTGTCCTAAACGCTCACGAGCATACTCCTGAATCGTCACCAGCATCTCATAATGATCCTCACTCGATTCATTCGCTACCCGCCGTATCAGGCTCTTATCGAGAAGCAAGGCAAGTAGTTCAGGCACGGATTTCTCCGTAAAGCTGCGCGCAAAAATCGCTTCGGCATCCTCCAATGCGAAGCCGCCTAAAAATACAGAGAGGTACACGAACAGTTTTTGCTCCGGGGCAGAGAGAAGTTTATAACTCCAGTCAATAGCATTCCGCAACGTCTTCTGACGTTCGGAGGGGGCGCGCATGCCATCGGCGGTCAACACGAATTGAGCGCTCAAACGCTCGAGCAATGCCTGTGGCGACATGAGACGCATACGCGCGGCAATCAATTCGATCACCAATGGCAAACCATCCAGATGCGCGCAGATTGCAGCAATCGTCTGAATATTATCGGCGGTCAGTTTGAAATCGGGTCGTACAGCGCGGGCGCGCTCGAAAAATAACATCAGCGCGGGGAAGTTCGAGGCGTTATCGAGGTCAATCGTCTCGCTTTCTGTGGGGATATCAAAGGCGGGGACGGGATACAACCATTCGCCGGGGATGCGAAACGACTCCCGGCTGGTCGCCAGCATCTTCAAATGGGGACAGGCGGAAAGAAGTCTAGAAGCAATAGAAGCAATCCCTTCGATCACATGCTCGCAATTATCCAGTACGATCAGCATCTGTTTCTGTGCGATGCTTTCTTTGAGCTGGTCTTCGGGTGCGTTGTCGCCGCTTTCCATATAGCCCAGCGCTTGAATGATTGCTGAGGCAATCGAATTGGGATCATCCAAAAAAGCCAGTGCAACGAAGAAAACTCCATCTGGAAAATCATGCAACGATGCACGCGCCGCTTCGATGCTCAAACGTGTTTTGCCGATCCCTGGCGGACCCATCAATGTGACGAGGCGAATATCGTCCTTCGATAGATATTCGCGAATAAGGGCAATCTCTTCTTCACGTGCAATTAATGATGTGGTCGTGGCGGGAATGTTGGAGCGCACCACTTTTGTTGGAGCTCGCCAGGATGGCTGTTCACCGGACTGGACGGGAGCAGATTTCCAATCGCCCCGCGCAAAACGCAGAAAACCTGCTCGTTCATCGTGTGGAATATTAAAGATTTCGGCT
>DASWEH010000579.1:0-3179 GCA_036394895.1 Anaerolineales bacterium | reverse complement strand
CACAGAGAGCACCAAGACAAATGAGTTTAAAAGCTTTTCTCAGATTCTCCGTGCGCTCCCCTGGCGCCGTGCGGCTTAAGCCGTACCAGGGCAGGTGTGTGGCTAAAAATAAAAGAGTCTAAATTTTATGTATGATACCTCAAGTTGACGTTTTTTCACCCTAGCAGGTATAATGTCTCCGCTTAAGTAAAGGAGGCACGTTGTAAATGGTTACCTATCTCAATATCGCGCTGATGATCATCTCGGTCCTGCTCATCCTCAGCGTTATCATACAAAGCAAGGGCGCAGGCTTGGGCGGGCTGACAGGTGCCGACACTGGCAGTATTTTTACTGCTCGCCGCGGCGTTGAGCGCACACTGTTCTGGATCACCATTGTTTTGAGCGTTATTTTCTTTGCATTGGTCATAACGCTTCTGATCATTGCATAATTCAATGCATCTTATCTGAAAGGCCGTTTGATCCGCGCGGCTCGCTTGCGCCCGCGGGATGGGAAACGAGCCTTTCTTTTTGTCTATGAAACAATTACGCTGGCAGATATTGGTCGTCCTGGTCACGCTGGCGATTGTGGCTGTTTTGTTGTTCAGCCAACAATCACCTGTGGCGAATGGACCCATCGTGCCACTTCCTGAACAGGGAGGCGTGTATACCGAGGGACTAGTCGGCTCGTTGCTACGGCTTAATCCATTATTGGATTGGAATAACGCCGCAGATCGCTCTGTAGACCGATTGCTCTTTAGCGGTCTCATCAAATTTGATGAACATGGCCTTCCGCAGAAGGATCTTGCCGATTGGGGAGTTGCAAAAGACGGCACGGTCTATAATTTTTCGATTCGACCCAATGCAGTCTGGCAGGATGGAACACCTGTAACAAGTGATGATGTGATCTTTACTGTGAATATGATGAAGAGCGCCGGATCATTGTATCCGCAGGATATCAAAGACTTGTGGAGCAAGATCGAAGTCACGCGTTTGAATGACAAGAATCTTAAGTTCACCCTGCCCGAGCCTTATGTCCCTTTTATTGATTACTTGACCTTTGGTATCCTACCGAAGCATTTGCTTGAGTCGGTGTCGCCAGATCAGATGCCAGATGCAGATTTCAATATCAACCCTGTGGGTAGCGGGCCATACAAATTCGATCATTTGATCGTGGATAATGGTCAGATCACGGGCGTGGTGTTGACTGCCTCTGATACGTACTACGATAAACTTCCATTTATAGAACAGGTTGTCTTCCGTTATTATCCTACTTCGGCAGATGCGCTGGACGCTTATCAACAGGGCGATGTGCTCGCGGTGAGTCAGATCACTCCCGATGTGTTGAATGCTGCGCTGGAGGAGCCGAATCTATCCGTCTATACGAGCCGTCTGCCACAGATCAGTTTTGTGTTGTTCAATTTGAACAATCCTGAAGTCGCGTTTTTGCAAAATGAAAAAGTGCGCCGCGCCCTCATGCTTGGACTCAACCGTTCTTACATGATCAACAAGTTTTTGCAGGGACAGGCCGTGACCACAGATGGACCCATTTTGCCAGGCTCATGGGCGTATTACGATGGCAGTGATCATTTTGAGTATAACCCGGATGAATCCATTAATTTGCTTAAGACAGAGGGGTATGTGATTCCCGCAGAGGGTGGGGATGTACGGGCAAAGGAAGGAACGCCGCTTTCCTTCACAATGCTCCATCCCGACGATGCCATCCATACCAAGATCGCGGAGACGATTCGAGATGAATGGAAAGCGATTGGTGTCCGGGTGGAATTACAGTCGGTCCCCTACGACAAACTCGCCGCGGATTTCCTCTCTTCCCGCACCTATCAAGCCGCGCTCGTTGATCTGAATCTTGCACGAACCCCAGACCCAGACCCCTATCCCTTCTGGCATCAGGCAGAAGCCACGGGAGGACAGAATTACTCACAATGGGATAACCGCGCCGCAAGTGAATATCTCGAGCAGGCGCGCGTCACAGCCGATTACTCTCTCCGCACACGACTCTACCGCAACTTCCAAGTGGTTTTTGCGAAGGAGTTACCCGCGCTTCCTTTGTTTGCCCCCGTCTATTCCTACGGCGTGGATTCGCAGGTTCAAGGCGTACAGATGGCAGCGTTATATGATCCAAGTGATCGCCTGGCGACGTTTTCAAGCTGGTATCTCCTTACACGCCGCGCCCTCGAGCAGACAGAAATCCCCACGGCTACGCCGTAAATATAGGTGACAGTCACTTCATTCTCTCTTTTTTCATTTCGAGAGCGCTTCCCAAAAGTGACTGTCACCTTACAAATAATAAAGAGGAATTATGAGCGAACTTCAAAAAGCACTCGATTATGCAAATCAGAACCGTGAACGATTTTTGAATGACTTGATCGAAGTGCTAAAGATCCCATCCATTTCCACGGATGCGGAATATAAAAATGATGTGCAACGCGCCGCGGAATGGATGGCAAATCACCTTAAGCAGCTTGGTATGGAACATGTGGAAGTGATGCCAACCGATGGTGGACATCCGGTTGTGTACGCGGATTACATTAAGAAGCCCGGCGCGCCAACAGTACTCGTTTATGGCCATTATGATGTTCAGCCCGCCGACCCATTGGAGTTATGGGAAACGGGACCTTTTGAGCCTCAAGTGCGCGGCGATCTGTTGTTTGGTCGCGGCTCCTCCGATATGAAGGGACAGGTTCTTGCGGCATTTAGCGCAATTGAATCGGTGATGAAGAATGGAGCGCCTAATGGCGTGCCTGTCAATTTGAAGTTCCTTTTGGAAGGCGAAGAAGAGATTGGTTCAAAGAATTTGGAACCATTCATCAAAAAATATGCCGAAAAGTTCAAGGCAGATGTTTCACTGAATCCCGATGCTGGTATGATCGGTATTGGTATGCCAACGGTTACCTATGGATTGCGTGGATTGGCATATTTGGAAATCAATGTCTGGGGTCCGAAGGCAGATTTGCATTCTGGCTTGTATGGTGGCGCGGTTCACAATCCTGCGCAGGCTCTGGCAGAGTTGATCGCAAAAATGCATGATGAGAAGGGACGCATTACCCTGCCAGGTTTTTACGATAGAGTGCGTTCACTCAGTGAACAAGAGCGGGCCGATTTTGCCCGCCTCCCGAATGATGACGCGAGTTATTTAGAGGGAACAGGCGTCCCTGCCCTCTGGGGTGAAGAGGGATACACCT
>DASWEH010000578.1:0-4036 GCA_036394895.1 Anaerolineales bacterium | reverse complement strand
GATCAGCGCGTGTCCATCTTTGACCATCTGGTGCATGATGACGAATAACTCATCCACTTCCTGTGGAGTGAGCACTGCAGTCGGCTCATCGAGAATCAGCAACGCCGCGCCGCGGTAGAGGGCTTTGATAATTTCAACGCGTTGCTGTTGGCCCACGGAGAGTTGCCAGATGTAGGCACTAGGATCCATTCTTAGACCATAAATATCAGCTAACTCTATGATCCGTTTTGAGACACGGTCGAGATCTGTGAGTGGACCACGGGAGGATGGCAATCCCAAGGCCACATTTTCCGCAACAGTCAGTGATTGCACCAGCATGAAATGCTGATGGATCATTCCGATTCCTAAATTGATCGCGTCTGTTGGTGAGGCAATCGTTACTGGCTTGCCGTTTAGAAAAATCTCGCCTTCATCTGGATGATACAAGCCGTACAAGATTTTCATCAAGGTGCTTTTGCCCGCGCCATTCTCACCTAACAGTGCATGGACTTCTCCAGATTTCACATCAAAGTCCACGTGGTCATTGGCAAGCACACCAGGGAATCTTTTTGAAATTCCGCGCAGTTCAAGGCTGTCAATCCGAGCCTGACCGGAAGGGAGTTTGTTCAAATCAGTCATCGCGCCATCCTGAAATACAAACCTGTTTTCCAGACCTCGGAAATCCTTCGAACTTCCGAGGTCACTTACCATGCAATTTATAATCAATTACGGGAGCGGGATCGTAGTGGTTCCGTTCTTGATCCCTTCGATGGTTGTTTCAGCCAATGTTTTGGCATCAGCAGCTACAGTACTATCCGGGTTGAATTCAATGACTTCACCACCATTGGCAAGGTCAGCCTTGAAGGATTTTCCACCAAGTGTGCCACTCTGAATCAGAGAGATCATTTCTTTGAGGATACCTTCCCAGTGATATACCTGGCTGGCTACCACGATGGAAGGAGCCAGAGAGGCCTGATTGGATTGCGTGCCGAACCACAACACGTTGTTTTCTTTGGCTTTACCGATTGCACCTGCCACCATTTGAGCACTTCCAGTTAATACATCTGCGCCAGCGGAGATATGGGTATTGGCAGCTTCAGCAGCTAACGCGGTATCAGAGAAGGAACCGATGTAATTAACGTTTACCTTAGCATCTGGCTTAACGGAGAGGACACCAGCCTTGAAACCATCCACATACAGCTTGGCATCACCAGTTTCAATGGGGCCAACGACACCGATCACATTGCTCTTGCTCAGTGTTGCTGCCATCACACCATTGACAAAACCACCTTGCTCAGAAGCAGCCTCATAAGCAAAGATATTCGGCTGGCCGAAGGTATCTACCGTCGTGCCCCAGGCAAAGCTAGTCTCAGGGAAGTCAGGGGCAATCTCTTGAAGAGATGAGCCATATTGTGAACCGTGCGCAATGATGAGGTTATAACCCTGTGAAGCATAATCACGGATCGCTGCAGCGGCATCATCCACAACGAACATATTTTCGGAGAACACAAACTCAAACTGGTCAGCCCCCATTTCCTCCTGAACACGGAGGAGTGCATCATACATGCTCTGGCTGAATGCCAGGTCATTTTTGGCACTAGGCATCACAACCGCTACCTTGAAAGGTTCAGCAGCAGGAGCTTCCGTAGCTGCGGGCGCTTGTGTAGCAGCAGGTGCTTCTGTAGGCTGCGCGGGTGCTTCGGTGGCTGCCGGGGCTGGTGCTTGAGTAGCAGCAGGAGTGCCACACGCGCTCAATACGATTGAGAGCGCAAGTATCAGAGTCAAAAACCATGCGAACTTTTTCATTTTCTTCTCCTTGAAGGAATATGGATCTTTCAATGCAATGACGAGCTTCCGTGTTGACGCAGAATACATACTTGAGCAGACACCTCCTATAAGAAACTCAGTTTTCTCTTTCAAAAGGTTTTGTCAATGCAGAGGGAGCACGAACTCTTGAAACCGTAGCTACCAAAACCAAAATCGTTAGCACGTATGGCATCATCACAGCGATGTCAGAAGGGACAGGGATTCCCAAGACCTGAATCCATAACTGCAGTGAATTGACCATGCTAAATAATAAAGCGCCGGCTAAAACGCCAATCGGACGCCACGCGCCAAAATACACAAGTGCAACCGCGATAAAGCCTAGTCCACTTGTCATGTTCTGTTGAAAGACGTTTAATAAGGCAATCGAAAGTGAGGCGCCCGCAATCCCGGAGAGAGTTCCACCCAAGATAATCGTGAAGTAACGTATCTTCGTCACACTCACACCCAGCGAATCGGCTGCATCTGGGTTTTCTCCTACCGAGCGGATTTTCAATCCGAGAGTCGTTTTGTTCAAAACAAACCACGCAATGGGCACAAGCAGGTAGGCACCATAGACTAGCAAATTCTGTTTGAAGAAAATTTCTCCAATCCCTGGAATATCGCTCAAACCAGGAATATAAATTGGTGAAAAGCCTTTGACGGTCTCAACCGTACCCAGTAATTTCTGAAAAAGTAAATCGCTCATCCCCAGCCCAAACAGAAAGAAACCGATCCCGCTGATCCCTTGTTCCGCATTCAAGTTCACGGTCACGTAGGCCATTGCCAGGCCCATGATTGCGCCAACGATCATGGCGGTTAAGACACCCAGCCAAAGATTTCCTGTGGTCAGAGTCACATAAAAAGCGGCAAAGGCACCCAACAGCATCTGACCTTCCACGCCGAGGTTGAGCACACCACTGCGTTGACCAAAGGTTTCCCCAATGGCCGCGTACAAATACGGAGTAGCCAGTCGAATCCCGGAAGCCAGAATGCCAATCAAGACAGTAACAGAGAAGAGATCAGAAATCATTGTACTGTCTCCACATGCTGCAATTTTTCCTTATCAAGAGGAGGGGATTCTTCGTCTTGGCCCATAACAGCCAATCTCCGTCTTTGCCTTTTTCGCCGCCAGATCTCACTGCTCACAACAAAGACAACGACCAAACCGTTCAATGCAGTCACCAATGCCGAGGGAACCTGCATCATCCTTTGCATACTATTAGCGCCCACCAAAAGTGCTCCAAACAGGACGGAAGCAGGGATGGCCCAAATTGGATGCAGTTGACCAAATAGAGCCGCCACAATGCCGTTGAAGCCAGCACTGCCCGTAAAGCCGGAAGAAGAGCCATCTGTGATCATGCGATAATTGACGCCATAGACCTGAACCGCGCCTGCCAGACCTGCAAAAGCACCACTGAACAATAAAGCCAGAACTACATAGCGCGGTACTTTTATCCCTGCGTAACGCGAAGCTTGCGGATTCTGTCCTACGGCGCGGATGCGATAACCAAGCGTGGTACGCCACAATAATATGTAAACCAGGATCGCCAGTACCACTGCGATCAAAGCGCCTAAATGTAAACGAGTCGGCACGAAGCGAGGCAATCGGAAAATGTCCAACAAACGGGCAGTTTGTGGGATCTTGGATGCCAATTGGGCCTGGGAAGGATCGATCATCGGGCCGCGCAAAAGGAAGTTCATCAACTGCACGGCGATGGCATTCATCATCACCGTGCTTAGAATTTCATTGACTCTGAAATAGGCTTTGAGAAAACCTGGAATTCCACCCCAAACTGCTCCACCCAAAAATCCTGCGATCATCGCAAAAGTAATCACCAGCCAGCCCGGCAGACTTGTGAATGTTAGGCCTACCCATGTCGCCAGGATCGCGCCCATAATCATCTGGCCTTCCCCACCGATATTGATTACATCCCCGCGAAACGAGATGCAGATTCCAATCCCAACCAGCAGCAAAGGCGTAGCCTTGACCAATGTCTCTGCAAAGGCATTCGTACTGCCAAACGCACCAACCCAAAGTGCCTTATAGGCTTCAATGGGATTTACCTTTAAAAAGAGCAACATGATAGCGCCCACAAGCAGCGCCGCAAGGGTGGCAAAGACTGGCAGGAGCGCATCAATCAGACGAGAGACCCAATCGCTTTGAAATACTTTTTTCATGGCAGGTATGGTCACTCCTATTTGTTTTTTCAGTATACAGGAAGCATTAGAAAGTTGTCAGACAGTTTGTAAC
>DASWEH010000577.1:0-10048 GCA_036394895.1 Anaerolineales bacterium | reverse complement strand
AAACAAATGAAACGAAAACTAAGTGTGCTTTTCGTTGTAGTCTTCATCGCGCTATTGACGGTCATCCCTGTTTCGGCGGGACGTGGAAATGAGACTCCAGGGGTTGTGTATGTCACAAGCCAGGGTCTGTACTATGACACGTTTGTGGTCCAAGACCCTCTTCCCTTTGAAGGCCGTTTCCAACAGATTGTAGGCGGGACGACTGAGTTTGGTCCCGGCGACCCAGGTTATTTAGGCGGACGCTGGTGGGAAGATACGAATACCAACGGCATCATGGATGCAACGGATCATTACTTCCTCTGTCCATTGCTTCCTCCAGGACGGACCAGCCCGTAAAGAATAAAGTATAAAAACGTTGAAACGAACATGAACGTAAGGAACTCCGAGATGCTTCGCACTGTGCAGCGCTCGGAGTTCTTTTTACAGAGTATCGCATAATTTACTAAACCGAACTTGTGATATTCAGCGGGTTCATTGGGAATCGCCGAGATAGTCGGGCATATCTGGCGGTGTTGGGCAAGTCGGATTGCCAAGACCGTACCCCTGGCGCCGTCCGTGATTTGCTTAGCAAATCAGACAGGTGTGCGCACGGTGCAGGTGTCCGACCTAGCGCTGGCGTGGACAAGTTCGCTCGAAAAGTCGTGTTCGCGGGTTTGATTTTCTCGTCAAATGGCTTCCCGAAAAACATCCCGAGTTACTCCGTGAATAACAACCCCACTTTTTACTTTGATGTCTTATATCCTTTTCAAGACTATGTTATTGCCTCCATGGTATAAACGTACCTCATTCTCCTTCAGCCATACTCACTGTATTCTTTGTTCGCTTTGATTGATAAAGAGCTTTGTCAGCATTCGTTAGGATTTGATCGATCTGATCCGAATGTGTTACACAGGCAACCCCAATGCTGACCGTGATACCAAATGAGGCGGCTCCGTGACTGAATTTTTCGTTAGCAATCTCACGCCGCACTCTCTCTGCCAGGACTTCAGCGTCGCAGGAGCCCGGCACGATGATAAGAAATTCCTCGCCGCCCCAGCGACCCACCAAATCCTGTTTGCGAATCATGGAGTGAAAGATGCTGGCGGTTTTGACCAAAACATCGTCGCCTACAGCATGCCCCCAGCGGTCATTCACTTTCTTGAAGTTATCGATATCGATCAACAGGACCGTAAATTCGCCCTGGGTCCTTTGTGCTCGAGAAAGTTCCTTCTCAAGGAACGCCTGGGTCGCGCGCCGATTTGGGATGCGCGTCAGAACATCAATGGTGGCGACTTCCATCAGATCATTTCTCAGGCGCTGACTCACCATCAAGATGAAACCCATTGACCAAAAGAAACTGATGGCGAACGAGAGAAGATAGGTTGCCGATTGAACTCGCGTAAGGCTGGAAGTATCCTGTGGGGGACCCAAAACTAGACTTATCGTTCTGACAATGAGAAACATCCCATGGACCAGAAAGGAGATCAGCATCAGGTTCGCGCTGAACCGCAGAGAGGTCTTTTGGATTCGCCAGAGCTGAACAATAAGAATGAAGGTCATTGCGACAGATCCCAGGGAAACGGTGATCATCCGTTTTCCCAGGTCATCATCCCAGTAAGTAAAGTACAACAGGAAAGACACAACGGTCCCAATGACCCCGATCACAAACACTTTGCTATAGGGAAATCCCGTAAATTGACTGAGAGCGATATAAAAAAGCCCCGGTCCCATCAGGAGCAAGGTATTCGACAGGATGGCGGTCAGGAAACCCGGCAGCCGATCTGCAAACAGGCGCAGCATTAATCCAACTGCCACACATAGATTTGCCAGCAATGCCGCGCCCACCCCTCGATATTGTTTTAACTGCCTGATCAGAAACGCTTGAGCCCCAATCGCGGTGGCCTGGACAAAAAAAGTCATAGCGACAAAGAGAGCAACCGTCCGCACATCGAACTGGAAAACGACCTGCATCATAAACCTTTGTCTATACATAATATCGTATGTGCAGATGCAGGTACAGTGGTGGAATCCCTAAAGATTGAGAATAAACATCGCTGAACTATCGCTTGTCTCATAAATTACTAAACTTTTTGGCAAAAATTACGAGTGAATAACACAAGTTTGGTTTAGTAAATTATGCGATACTCTGTAAGAGAACTCCGAGATGCTTCGTAATGTGGAGTGTCTCGGAGTTTTATGTCGTTCAGTTCAGGGATCGGAAAATTTCTTATGGTGTTGGTGTTGCCGGTGGCGGCCACGGAATTTCTACTGGACCTATATAGCCATGTACCTCAGCCAAATAGATCCGTCCATGGGATGGCTCGGCACAGCCCACCTCATCGGTGACTTGTAGAAAAGATTCATTGGCGCCCCTGGGCGTAAACGCCACTTGACCATTCTGGCAAAGCCAAAGTTCCAGCACATAGCGCGGGCTGCCCTCCATGCGTTCTCCCGGTGGCACATCGTAAAAGTCCCAGTAAATATTTACCGCATTTCCCTGACGAAACGCCTTCACATTCTGCGGGGCGGGCCATCTCCATCCTGCCTGGCGCAAGACAGGCAGATCAACCTTACCGGGATAGACCGTTTCCAGGCTCGAAACATCTCCATTGAGCCTGACGAATCTGGCATTGACCCAGCAGGCGTCTGAATAGCCATCGAGAAGCCCCCATAACCATATCTCTGTTTCCCTCTGAGTACGGATTTCCACCTTACCGCTAATGCCCATTTCGAGACCATTTCTCGGACCAAATCGATAAAGGTAAATGTCGCCGGGCCCATAGCGACAAGCGACTAGATTTGAGAGTGGGTTTGCGATCACGCCTGTCAGAGTCAAATAGGTTGGCGCTGGTGTTGGAGTCAGCGTAGCAGTGAGCGTAGGTGATGGTGTTTCTGTGATGGTGGAAGTAGGGACTGGTGTATCCGTTGGAGCGGACGTCTCAGTCGCTGCTAAAGTGGGTATTGACGTGGGCAACGAGGTGGGGATGGATGTGGGCGTCTTCTGCGTAGCGGTTGGAGCAGGGGCAAACGTTGCAGGCACCAGGATGCCTGCTCCTGCAATGACAGTCGTGATCAATAGAACGGTCAGCACTTTACCGGCAGTTGCTCCCAGCACTGGTGACAACAATGCCGGGATTTTTAGCCACAAAGCTGCGAGCGGACCGACGGTTGCGGCAAAAAGTGGTTTCCCAAGAGAGACGTGGATGAATTTATGATCCCCATCCAGCCGGAGGGAGGTAATGCCCATTGCTTTGAAGCGCTGATCACGGTTCAATGCCAGGGTTTTCAATTGATAGGCAGTGCCGGCTGGCACATTCATGAAGACATGGACGCTGCCCGCCGCGACATTCTCGATCTTGATCTGAGAGCGATCGGCGTTGGTCAGGTTGGAAATAAACGCCAGTAATTGTTCCTGTTTTTCGGGACCGAACGCCGAGATGTCGATCCCCTGAATGACCAACTCCACCTGGCGGACAGTTTGTTCCGCAGCAGCCGTGATCTTTTTGATGTGCTCCTTGAGAGTCTCAATCAGCCGTGCGACTGCCTGTTCATACCCAAGCATCTGCACATCAATAAATTGCAAGCCCGCCAGTTGATACCGAATTTCGGCGGGCAGTTTCACAGGCTGTAACATGACCGCAAAAATGGTACGCCCAGAATCCTGCGCCAGGTCAATTTCCTTACGAACGTTATCTGAAGCGGCAGAACTGGGCGAGAGCATGAGGACGAATGCGGCGCAAGTATCTATGGCTTGCACGATCTGCACCCGCCACATATTGCCTGCCTTGATATCCTCCCGGTCGATCCAAACATCTATGCCGGTACCCTCGATCACCCCCACGATCTGATCCACTGTTTCCTTATCCCGTCTCGAATAACTTGTAAAGATTTGTGTCATGAAATGCTCCTGGGAACGTTGCTGGCACAATCATACGGTTTTTTTAAGGAAAGTCAATTATCAGTTTTACAGAGTATCGCATAATTTACTAAACCGAACTTGTGATATTCACTCGTAATTTGTATCAAAAAGTTTAGTAATTTATGAGACAAGCGATAGGAACATGGGAGGTTTATTTTTGATGCCTATCACTCAACTACTCAGGTAAACCGACCGTTCCGCCGCCATTCCAACGCTTCTCTGCTGGGATAGTGATTCATCGAACTCGGTAAAATCAACCTGGACTTGTCAAAAGAGTCACAGGTACACAATCGTCGACAGACAATAAAAAATCCGAAGCCTGATGACTTCGGATTTTAGGAATTTGCTTATTGCGCCGCGCTTTGCAACTCCTCGCGCACAACCCGCCGTAACAATTCTTCCAACGGTTGTTGCTGTTGATTCAAATATTCTCGCAATGCCTGGTTGATCAAAGTCTGATAATTTCCACCACCTGCCGCCTCTACTTCGCCACGGAACCAATCCAGGATATCATCATCAATACGGATGGTGATTCGAGTCTTTCCCTTGGGCGCCAGGACAACCGACCCGCGTTTGCCTTTGCTAAAATTATATTCCTTCTTCATTTTGCTCCTCATACATCTCTCTTTCACGGGCTGCGGCTTTTCTTGCAGAGATAATTCGAATAACAATGTCGCGAAATGTGTATACTACAACCAATACTCGGCTTAGAAAATCCATGCCAATCGTGATAAAACGGTCTTCGCGCTCATGTTTGTCTTGAATGGTAATGGCATTTTCATCCTCGAAAACTCCAACAGCATCTGCAAACCTGACGCCATGTTTTTTATAGTTCGACCTAGCTTTGTTGGGATTCCATTCGTAGTTCATCAAAGCTGATTATATGCACAATTGTACACAGGCGCAAGGGAAACAACATTATCCCACCTACACAAACCGACACATACCGCCGCCATTCCAACGCTTCCCTGCTGGGATAGTGACTCTTTGAACCCGGCATCCGCATCTAATTTCAGTTCTCCGGTGTTTAACCCGTGAAATAGAAAAGCGAGTACTCGAGGAGCCACGATGAAACCCAATATCTTTATGAGTTACTCACGACGTGAAGTGGGATTTGTAGATGACCTGACCAACAAGCTGGAAAAGAATGGTTACAAGGTCTGGCTGGACTATCGCACCCTTGTGCCCGGCACACCCTGGAAAGGGCAAATTGATGCAGGACTCAACGATTCAGATACCGTACTACTGGTGGTCTCGAAGGCTTCGATGGAGTCGAAATATGTGGAACTGGAATGGCGCCACTTTTTGGAAATGAAGAAGCGGCTGATTCTGCTGATCTTCGAAGCTGTGGATCTGCCCAAGGAACTGGAAGTTTATGAGTGGGTGGATTTTCGGGGCAACTACGAAAATAGCTTGAAGGAGCTTTTCTTCCAGCTTGAGCAGCCGATTCAGGAGGAACATCCTGTGCCTGAGTCGGGTTTCAGAGTGCCGATCATTGTTTGGGTCACCTTTATTCTGAGTCTGATTATCGCCGGCTATTCGTTCGGTGCCTTCTGGGCGTTATTTGTGCCATGGTTCCTGATTTCCCTGCCTTATCGTATCTTCAAAAGAAATTTCAATTTTGCCGAGGTTCAAGTGGCGCTTTTGATCCTGCCTGTCGTGCTATTGCTTAGCGCAGCCGCCATCTACGATCCGGACAAATCCGATTCATTGTTTTCTCAGGCATTGAGCAGTCTGTTGTTTGTCATTCCATTATTTTTCATCTTGCGTTCCGCAGGGATGCAAAGATGGGGGAAACCCGAAGCGACGATGCCGAAATTTGCCAACCCTTATAAACCCGAGAACGCCCATCCCAAGCCTGTCCCCTTTTTCATTGACCATGCCGAGCAGGACCGGATCGTTGCCGAGGAGATGGCTCAGGTTTTTGAGAAATACGGACATCCGCGTGCCGCTGACCTCGCATCTGCCAAGGCCGTCTTCGTCCTGCTTTCGGCTTTCAAGACAGATACCGAGGCGGACCCGCAAAAGCAGGTGGTCTTCCCTGTGTTGATCCAAACCACGGTGCCTTCACAGAAACTTTCCAAGATCCAATGGGTGGACTTCCGCTCGGGTGTGCGCAACCTGGACGCCATGGCACAGTTATTACCCGAGCCAGCCAAACTGCTCGCCGCGCTGGGGATCCGTCCGCTGGGCAACCAGTTGGTGCTACCCTCCATCATTATGGCGATCCGTTATTTCATCATATTGCTGGGCGTCTTCAGTGCCGGCGCCATCGTGAACTACCTGCTTGATTTTTATGAGGCGGGCTTTGACCTGGTGCTTGGCAATGAGCAGGCAGGCGGCATCGTCCTCGGATTTATTTTGAATCTGTTGTTGATCGGCGGGTTGGCTTTCTTCCTAGTACGCCAGCTTGCCGCACGCAAAGGCTGGTTTGCCTCCCTGCGCAATTTTATGATCGGACTCGTGGGGTTGGGAATTCCAATCTTCTTCCTGTTGTATGTGGATGCTGGTGCCTACGATGCACTCGTTTCGTCAGGAGAGGTAGCTGATGAGCCCAGCCCCGTGGTCTTCTACCCCATCTTTATTTACATTATCGGTGGAGTGGTGATGGCAGTTTTCCTCTTTCTCCGCCGGCAGGATGTGCGGCGCTGGTTCCCTGCGAAAGTAAAAAATAATAGATAACCTCAACGTTGATCGCCTAAAACGGGCGGACCAGCTTGGTTAGCCCGTTTATTCTTTGTATTTATCAATCCGTTCAAGCCATGCTGCAAAACGAGACCGTTTTCCTAATATCTCCGCCCGATGAAGCCCTAAAGGGTGCTTCGCAAAATCATTGGGCTAAAAGCCGAAGCCCGCTTAAGCGGGCTTGAGCGCTAAGCATGGGGATTTATCCCCTTGCTTACCCCACCCTCACAAACCAATCGTTCCGCCGCCACGCCAACACATCCCTACTGGGTAACGACTCCTTGAAATTGGCAAAGTCAATTTTGTGTTATGCAATCCTTCAAGCCATGCTGCAAAACAGAACCATGTTCCAAATATTACCCGCCCAGACGTAAACGTCAGGGCTAAAAAGCGGAAGCCTGCTAAGCAGGCTTGAGCACGGGGATTTATCCCTGTGCGCATCCTGTCTTCATCACCCCGAACCCAACACCTCCCTACTGGATAATGACTTAGAATCGCAAATGTTTGACCGTCTCCCCGTTATTGATCAACTCTTTGAGCGAATCGATACCGATGCGCAGGTGCATTTCCAAATATTTCTTCGTCACCCTTTTATCACTCACTGCGGTTTTGACACCGCCGGGGGTCATCGGCTGGTCAGAGACCAACAACAGCGCACCCGTGGGGATCTTGTTATAAAAGCCAGTGCTGAACAACGTCGCCGTTTCCATGTCGATTGCCATGGCACGGATGAGGCGCAGGTAGGACTTGAATTTCTCGTCGTGCTCCCAGACGCGGCGATTGGTTGTGTAGACGGTGCCTGTCCAATAGTCCCGGTCGTGGTTGCGGATGGTGGTGGAGACGGCTTTCTGCAAACTGAAGGCAGGCAGGGCAGGGACTTCAGGCGGGAAATAATCGCTTGATGTCCCTTCGCCGCGGATCGCCGCGATCGGCAGGATCAGGTCGCCGAGATTGTTCTTTCTCTTGAGTCCGCCGCATTTCCCGAGCAGCAGGCAGGCCTGGGGTCTCACCGCACTCAGCAGATCCATGACCGTGGCAGCATTGGGACTCCCCATCCCAAAGTTGATCAAGGTAATGCCCTCGGCAGTAACGTTGGGCATGGGCTTTTCCACCCCGCGTATGGGCACGTTGTACCATTCTGAGAACATGCGCAGGTAATCTTCAAAGTTGACCAGCAGGATATATTTGCCAAATTCCTTGAGAGGGGTATCGGTGTAGCGCGGCAGCCAGTTGTTGACGATCTCTTCTTTTGTTTTCATGCCATCTCCTGGAAATTAAGCTTGAAGCAATCTTCATAGCTAATCTTACTGCATGTTAACCCACACTTGTAAACCTATCGTACCGCACACGAACGCTTTCCTTCTGACGCCGCGACGTGGTGACTTTTCGAACTCGGTAATATCATAGTAGAGTAAAATATAAATATGAGATTCGAGTGGGATCCAGCGAAAGCCACAAGTAATATTCGAAAACATGGTCTCAGTTTCGATGAAGCTGTTACAGTTTTCAAAGACCCACTCGCATTCATCTTCGATGACATAACTCACTCAGAGCAGGAACCTCGTGAAATCATTATTGGCATGTCTGCTTTGCGAAGGATGATCCTTGTCTGTTTTGTAGAACGACTTAAAGATGTTGTTCGGATTATTAGTGCGCGTGCAGCGACACGCCAGGAAATAAAAGACTATGAAGAAAACACCCACAACCAAATCCCGTAAAGTTCAGGAAATGGCTTCTGAATATCGGTTTGACTATAAAAAGGCAAAGCCAAACCGCTTTGCTGCGCGCATGAAGGATGAACCTTTGATCGTTATGATTGAGCCAGATGTCGCAAAGGTCTTTAAGTCTTCAGAGCAGGTAAATAAGGCTTTACGTGCTCTAATCTCTGCGATACCGGAAAAGAAATAAACAGAAAGAGCGACTCAAATTGGGTCGCTCTTTCTGTTTAATCAAATCCCACAAACCGGCTATAACGCCACTCTAATGCCTCCCTGCTGGGATACATTCGTTGACAGGAAGAGAACGGCAAGGGACCGATATAGAACCACCGTAGGACTGACTTATAACTGGTAGTAAATTGCTCTATTGATCCTGTATTGATTTCAAATTGATTCTAAGTTTATTTTGTAATATAACGATTGAATTGATTACAAACCAAAAGCAATGGTGACGCTTCGACCCCGGCAAAATCATCATGGAGTTTGGGCGAGCGTGCGGGTGATGATTTTGGACGAGAATGGGAACGTGGTAGAGGCGCGGGATTTGGCGGGGAATGTGGCGAGGGAGGAGAATAAAAGGAATACAAGATGTCTTCCACCACTGCAACCTTTCCCCTCTAGTTGGGAGGTAGTTTCAAAAAAGAACGTTGAGACTCAGAAGCGCCTCAACGTTCTTTTATCAATTATCCTTTAACGTTATGCCATGGCAGGAATGATGCCCACCTGCTGAAGCAAACCCAGCACATCGAGATTGAGCCAAGCTTCCGCCATGCGACTGTTCTCAAGGCGGAAGGTAATCGTCCCCGTGACACTGATCGCTTTGCCTGAGGCGGGCAGTCCCATAAACGGACCATTCTGATGACCCGATGCCTTGAAGCGCCAAACCACTTTGTCCCCTTCGGCGACCAAATCCTCAATGGTGAATTGCAGGTCAGGGAAGGCAGACAGGTAGCCGGCCACGAATGGCTTGAGCGCCTCGCTGCTGTTCACCGTTTCGGGTCCCGTTTCATGCTGGTAAAAATTCGGCGTGAAGAGCTGGTCGATCAAGGCTGTGTTGCGTTTGTTCCAGCCTTCTTCAACCCAACGGCGTACGATCGATTTGTTCTGTTCTGCGGACATGGTATATCTCCTTTTGTGAATTTGATCTTGACCCCACTATACGCCGATGGGAGATTCAAAACATCGGGTGAACTCCTGATTTTTTGCATATGTCATTGCGAGCGCCGAGCCTTAAACGGCGAGTGGGCGTGGCAATCTCGCAGGGAAATGGACCTCGGTAACTTGTAATCGAATAGTTGTATGTAAATCTGAGATTGCCACGTCGCCTGGTCTCGACTGCCCACCTGCCCTGGTACGGCTTAAGCCGCACGGTGCCAGGGTGCGTCTCGACCAACGCTCCTCGCAATGACATTGTTACAGCAATTGATGCTCCATCGCAAACAGGGTTGCGCCAACACGAGTCGAGACATTGATCTTGGTATAGATATGTTGAATGTGACTTTCCACGGTCTTTTCCGAAATGACCAAATGAACAGCCATTTGTTTGACGGTCAGCCCGCGCGACAACAGGCGCAGAACATCCACTTCACGTTTGCTCAAACCCGCGGCGGTTTTCCTGCGCATCTTGCGGACGTTGTGTCCCGCCGCCGAAAGGACATGGCTGACAGCGTCGCCGTCCAGTTTGCCAGCGTGTACCAGCGTGTGTAATTCTTTTGCCGCTGACTCCGCTGTCAGGGCGGGGCGATAC
>DASWEH010000576.1:0-5964 GCA_036394895.1 Anaerolineales bacterium | reverse complement strand
TCCGATACCACAATTTGTACTGGTTCGCGCTTTTCTCGGCATGTTTTTCTCCTATTACATTACTGAAACCTTGATGGCCCGAGCTATGCCGCCAGAGATGCAAGCTAATGCATTAGATTATTTCGTGGATATTTTCTTACATGGTATTCTCGTCAAGGAGACTGCATGAATTCACGTTTGTTAGCCATTATCTGTAAAGAGTTTATTCAAGCGTTTCGAGATCGACGGACGGTGATCATCATTTTAATTATGCCTGTCATGCAATTATTTCTGCTTGGGTACGCTGCCACAACTGACGTGAAAAATATCGCCATCGCGGTCTGGGATCAGAATCAGACGCCTCAATCACGCGCTTTGTTGGATGCGTTTCGCGCGGCGGATTATTTTCAGATTGCTTATACCGTTGACTCTCAGGATGAGATGCAGATCCTCATTGAGCAAGGAAGTGCACGGGCTGTGTTGATCATCCCGCCAGATTATGATCGCCATTTGCTGGAGGGGGATGCTCAAGTTTCGATGATCCTGGATGGTTCGGATGCATCAGTTGGTTCCACTGCCTTATCCGTCTCTCAACTTATCGGTCAGGCGTATGGCACGAAGATTGTTCAATCACAGGCTGCTTTAAGAGGTCGCCTCAATGGAACAGGCTCACCGCTCCAGGTGCGGACCCGCGTCTGGTACAACCCCGATCTGCTTTCTGCTTATTTCATGATCCCGGGCGTGATTGGTCAAATCCTGTTTATGATCACCACCATTTTGACGGCGACTGCCATTGTGCGAGAACGGGAACGAGGCACCATTGAGCAATTGATCGTGACTCCGATTCGTCCCTGGGAATTGATGGTGGGGAAGATCATCCCATACATCATTCTGGCCGCAGTTGAGGCCGCCGAGGTGATTCTGATCGGACATTTCTGGTTTCGAGTTCCTGTGGTTGGGAATTTGGGTCTCATCGCCTTGAGTTCCGGTTTGCTGTTACTTTCCAGTCTGGGAATAGGTTTGTTCGCTTCCACGATTGCGCATACCCAGCAGGAGGCGAACGTCATGGTTCAGATGACACTGCTGCCAAGCTTTTTTCTCTCAGGTTTTTTCTTCCCCATTGATGCAATGCCGCGCGCCTTGCAATTGATCTCCTATCTTTCTCCATTGCGCTATTATCTGGTTGTCATCCGGGCGCTCATGCTTAAGGGTGCAGGCTTTACCGCGATTCAAAATCAGCTGATCGCCCTGGCTATTTTTGGTTTCATCATTATGGGAGCCGCGGCGCGGCGTTTCCATAAGACATTGGATTAGGTTATTGTGCAAAAACCTTGCGAAGGTTGTTTTTTTGAGAAAACCTTGATCAAACAAGATGAACCTTCGCAAAGCTTGTCCTGAGGAACAATTATGAACTCACGCTTAATCTCCATCATTCGCAAGGAATTTATTCAGATCACTCGTGACCCGCGCACGTTGGTCTTGGTCGTTGTGATGCCGATCATGCAGTTGTTCCTGCTGGGGTATGCGGCTACCACAGATATTAAAAACATCTCACTGGCCGTTTGGGATCAAAGCCAATCGGTACAGTCACGCGCCTTGTTGGATGCGTTCCGTGCGGCGAACTACTTTAGTATTGATTATCCTGTCAGATCGGAGGAGGAATATAAGGATTTGATCGAGCAGGGCAGAATCCGGGCTGCGCTCATCATCCCGCCTGATTACGAAATCCGTCTCCTGGAGGGGAAAGCGCAGGTGTCATTAGTGTTAGATGGTTCGGATGCAACGGTGGGCGGAACCGCACTATCCACGGCCAAACTGATCGGTCAATCCTACGCAACAAAAGTATTGACGGAACAAGCCGCCCTGACCGGAAGATCCTCTTCCTTCGCCCCTCCCATGGAAGTTCGTACACAGGTTTGGTACAACCCAGACCTGATCGCTGCCTACTTCAATGTTCCTGGCGTCATTGGGATGATCTTGTACTTCATCACCGCGCTGCTCACAGCCTCCTCTATTGTGCGAGAACGCGAGCGCGGCACGATTGAGCAATTGATCGTCACTCCCATTCGTTCCTGGGAATTGGTAGTCGGGAAAATTTTGCCGTACACCATCCTGGCATTCATCGACACGGTCGAAATTCTCGTTATTGGTCATTGGTGGTTCAAGGTTCCCATCCGTGGAGATTTGGGACTCATCTTTGCCCTATCAGGTTTATTCCTATTATCAAGCCTTGGAATTGGTCTCTTCGCGTCCACGATTGCCAATACACAGCAGGAAGCATTTATTACCGTCATGGTTACCATGCTACCGAGTATTTTCCTTTCAGGGTTTTTCTTTCCCATTGAAGCAATGCCTAAATTTCTTCAGTATGTTTCAGCCATTATTCCCCTTCGCTATTATCTTGTGATTATCCGCTCCTTGCTTCTAAAAGGAGTCGGAGTGGGTGCATTGCAATATGAGATTCTTGCGCTATCCATATTTGCGGTCTTTATTATGGGTGCGGCGGCTCTCCGCTTCCGCAAACGCCTGGACTAAATTCTCTTAAGGAGTTAATCATGCAACATAAACGTCCCCCTCTTCCCGCGATCATTCTCATTGTATTAGTCATTGCTGCCGGAGTTTATTATGGGGTCCGCGCTTTGAACAGTAATGAGAATGAGAGCCTCACTGCCTCAGGAACAATCGAGTCGGTCGTTGTGAATGTTTCGCCACAGATGGCTGGCAGAGTGCAGGAAGTCCTCTTCGAGGAAGGGCAGCCCGTTAAGATGGGCGATCCGCTTCTTTCCCTGGATGACAGCCTGCTGGCGGCACAGCGTGAAGTCGCTCAACGTGGAGTTGATTCCGCTCATCAAGCCTTGTTAACGGCGCAAAGCGCCTATAACTTGGGGCAGGCGCAATACGATGCCACGCTGACTACTGCCCGCGCTCAGGAAGGCAACCAGCGTCTGACCGACTGGGCGAACCGTACCCCAGGCCAATTTGAACAACCCTTGTGGTACTTCAGCCGCGACGAACAGATCACGGCGGCTCAAACGGAGGTTGAAACGGCTCAAGAAGCATTTCAACAGGCCCAAGCCAACCTCGAAAGCGTTGTCAAAGATTTGAATAATGCTGATTTTGTCGCTGCCGAGACGCGCCTCTCCAATGCACGTATGGGATATTTGATCAGCAAGGCTGTCTATAACCGTTCTCAAGCGACCGGTGGCAAAGTGCGCCCCGAAGATGTGGACTTAAATCTCAATTTGCCGCCTTATGTTCCAGCTTATCGTGTAAAAATTCGCGTCGCCAAAGGACTGAGTGGAGATAGCGACGTGATCACTGCTGCGAATGATGCTCTGGATGTGGCTGAGACTGAGCTCCAGGATGCTCAAAAGGCATACGATGAGTTGCTGACCACTGACGCAGCACAGAATGTACGTGCAGCGCGTGCGTCTGTTTCCGTGGCACAGGAACGTTATGAATCTGCTCTGGATACATTAAGCCGACTGCAAACAGGCGAGCACTCTCCTCAGGTCAAGATTGCTGCGATGGCGCTCGAACAGGCGAAAGCTGCCCTGCAACAGGCCCAGAGTGGTGTCAATCAGGCGGAAGCCAACCTGGCATTGCTTGATACTCAGGTCGCTGAATTGACCGTCTCTGCACCGCTGGATGGGATTATCCTCACACGTAATGTAGAACCGGGTGAATTCGTGCAGCCTGGCGCAGTCGCATTTGCCATGGCAGATTTAAGTAACATCACGATCACAGTCTACGTTCCTGAAGATCGCTATGGACAGCTCAAATTGGGTCAGCAGGCAAGTGTAACCGTTGATTCCTTTCCTGGCGAAACCTTTAACGCCGAAGTGATCCACATCGCAGACCAGGCAGAGTTCACCCCGCGTAATGTCCAGACCGTGGAAGGACGTAGTTCAACGGTCTATGCCATTAAGTTGAAGGTCACTGACAGTGAAGGGAAGTTGAAAATCGGTATGCCGGCAGACGTGGTGTTCAAATAACAGTCAAATGTCTAAGGTCCAAAGTCGAAAGTTGTCTATTAAGTTCATAGGAGATCACAATGACAGCCATTACTAGATTTGAAGAAATTGATGCTTGGGCAATCGACTTTTGACAGAACGGAAATTTACTTGACAATGACTAATTTACTTGTTTCTGCAAATCACTTAAGTAAATCCTTCGGCGAAACCCGTGCGGTGGATGATGTCTCCTTGCAAATCAAAGCGGGTGAGATCTACGGCCTCGTCGGTGCGGATGGCGCGGGGAAGACAACCACCATGCGATTGCTCGTGGGCGCTCTGAAGCCAGATGCAGGCGAAGTAACTGTCTGCGGATACGACGTGATCCGCAAGACGGAATTGGCTCGTTCACAGCTTGGGTACCTATCGCAACGCTTCTCGATGTATGAAGATTTAAGCGTTCTTGAAAATATTCGCTTCTTTGCCGAAGTACGCGGACTGAAACCAAACGAATGGCTGCCGCGCTGCCTGGAAATCCTTGAATTTGTCGGGCTGGATAAATTTACCGACCGTCGGGCGGGTCAACTTTCTGGTGGCATGAAGCAGAAGCTCGGGCTTGCCTCTGCGCTCGTCACGCGTCCGCGCGTGCTGTTACTTGACGAGCCAACCACTGGCGTTGATCCAGTCACACGCCAGGACTTTTGGCAGTTGGTAATCAAATTAGTATCTGCTCCTCTCACCCCTCACCCCTCAGAAGGGGAGTTGTCCGCATCATCTGCAATAGGGGATAAGGGTGAAGGGGGAGTATCAGTTATCATCTCCACTCCTTACATGGATGAGGCTTCCCGCTGTCATCGCGTTGGCTTTATGAAAGATGGAAAGATCATTGCGGAGGATACGCCATCGAATTTACGTGCTCATCTGAACAACCGCATCCTTGAATTGCGCGGCTCTCCGTTGACTCTTCTTCGTCACGTGGCACATCAGGATCAGGATGTCGAAGATGTTCAGGCATTTGGCGATCGGCTGCACATCCGCGTCGGGGAGAACAAAGCTCAAGATGTCCTCAGCCGGTTGAAATCCCAGATACGAACGGAGGGTGGTCAGGTGGATGAACTTCGCTCAATCCATCCCGTCCTCGAAGATGTGTTTATTGCGTTATCGGAGTCATCCAATGAGTGAAGTAGTTATTCAGGTTGAAAACCTCACGCGTCGTTTCGGCGATTTCGTTGCCGTGGATCATATCAATTTTGATGTGCATCAGGGTGAAGTGGTTGGGTATCTCGGTCCAAATGGTTCAGGCAAGACGACGACCATCCGCATGTTGCTCGGGCTCCTTGAACCCAGCGATGGCAAAGCGACTGTGCTCGGATTTGACGCCTTCAAACAAAGCGAAGAGGTGCGTACTCGCGCGGGATATATGTCGCAGAAGTTTGCAATCTATGATGACCTGACCGTGCTGGAAAATTTGACGTTCTATGGCGGCGTGTATGGGATCACGGACAAAGCCCGCATCAAACGGACCCTGGAACTGGTCGGCCTCACCGGGCATGACTCTACCTTGACGCGTTCTCTCTCCGCAGGTTGGCGGCAGCGACTCGCGCTGGGTATCGCGTTGGTGCATGAACCGAAATTATTATTCCTGGACGAGCCCACCTCGGGCGTGGATCCCACCGCACGTCGCGCCTTCTGGGATCTGATCTATGAACTCGCTGAGCGCGGCGTGACAATTTTAGTGACCACGCACTATATGGACGAAGCGGAATACTGCGAACGTGTCGGTATCATGCGCGATGGAAAATTGCTGGCAATGGATACACCTTTGAAATTGAAGGAAACAATCATTCCTGGCGACGTGTGGGAAGTCTTTGCCGAACCGCTGCAGGATGGATTGGCTGTCTTGCCTGAAGTGAAGGGAGTACTACGGGTGGGGCTTGCAGGTGACCATTTGAGGACGATCACAGAAAAAGGTATGGAGAAAGATACGTTGCTGAACGCATTGAAAGAGAAAGGCGTGACTGTGAAAGATATC